>JBJDXG010000082.1:0-5298 GCA_051866555.1 bacterium
GCTGTATGGCTCAATAGAATTAGCTCCTTTGACCGGTCTTGCTGATTTGATTATTGATATAGTGGATACCGGCAAGACCTTGCAGGCTAATGGTCTGGTGGAGCTGGATACTCTCCTGGAGGTTACATCCTGGCTGATAGTGAATAAGGTAAGTCTGACTACTCAGTTTGACCGGGTGGACAAAATAATTAAAGGAATGCAGAAGCAGTTGGAGGGAGAAAAAGCATGATGCGCATAGCAAAAATTACGAGTAAGGAAGATAAGTTATCTTTTCAGGCGAAACAGGAATCTTTATTTTCTCTGACTGATCTGGAGCAAAAGGTACGCGAGATCGTAGAGCAGGTTAAGGAAAATAAGGATGCAGCTTTATTTGAGTTTACGGAAAAATTTGATCATGTTGCTCTGAGTCCGGCAACTGTAAGAGTGCAGGAGGAGGAATTTGCCGCAGCCTATAAGGCTGTTGATGAGGAATTTCTGGCGGCTATTCGTCTGGCTAAGGAGAGAATCAGTTCTTTTCATGCTAAGCAGAAAAAGAACTCCTGGCTGGAAACGAATGAAGACGGCACGATACTGGGGCAGGTCTATCGGCCGCTGGACAGCTGCGGACTGTATGTACCTGGCGGAACGGCAGCTTATCCTTCTTCAGTTATGATGAATGCTCTTCCGGCTAAGGTTGCTGGTGTTGAACGGATAGTTATGGTGTCTCCTCCCGGCAGGGAAGGGAAAATGAATCCTCATGTTTTGGTAGCAGCTAAAGAGGCCGGAGTTACCGAGGTCTATAAGGTCGGAGGGGCTCAGGCAATAGCCGCCCTGGCTTTTGGTACGGAAAGCCTGCCTAAGGTAGATAAGATTGTCGGACCGGGCAATATCTATGTAACTTTGGCTAAGAAGCTGGTTTACGGTGCGGTTAATTTGGATATGCTGGCAGGGCCGAGCGAGGTGCTGGTCATTGCTGATGAACAGGCTGATCCGGAATTGATGGCGGCCGATCTTTTGTCTCAGGCTGAGCATGATGTGCTGGCTTCAGCTATTCTGATCACTCCGTCTGAGAAGCTGGCTTATGCTGTACAGCAGGAGGTAGAAAAGCAGCTGGCTGTTCTGCCGCGGAAGGAAATTGCCGGTCAGTCGATTGCCAACCGTGGTCTGATTTTGATCGTCCGTGATTTGGAGGAAGCGATTGAGATGGCTAACTTCTATGCTCCGGAGCATCTTGAGGTAGCTGTCGATAATCCATGGCAGTATTTAGGCAAAATTAAGCATGCCGGAGCTATTTTCCTGGGCTCTTATTCTCCTGAGCCTTTAGGGGATTATCTGGCCGGGCCTAATCATGTTCTGCCGACCGGAGGAACGGCTCGCTTCTTCTCACCTTTAAATGTGGATGACTTTATGAAAAAATCAAGTGTGCTTTCCTTTACTCAGGAGGGCTTGAATAAAGTAGGCAGTCAGGCAGTAAAGCTGGCTACAGTTGAAGGACTTACAGCTCATGCTCATTCAGTGGAGCTAAGAATGAAATGATCTGGCGAAGAACATCACAAAGGATAAAAGCAGATACTATTGTTTTGGATATTGACGGGGTACTGGTCGATGTTCATGCTTCATTTAAAGCGGCAGTATGTCAGGGGGCAGAATTTTATCTGGCTGATTTTTGCGGCTTAAAGGGGATTAAAATAAGGCCGGAGGAAACTGTCTGGTTTAAGAGTGCGGGCGGCTTTAATAATGACTGGGACCTGGCTTTGGCTATAGTTTTATATTACCGCTGTCAGCCTGATTTTTCTTTGGCGGATTATACTAAGCGTCTGCATAAGCTTGGCGGCGGGCTCTCTGCTGCTGAGAGAGTTTTGCACTGTCAGATCGACCGGACTGAAAAGGAGCAGGTAGCGTGGATCTGTCAGGAGTTTTATGCCGGAGGGAAATACTGTGAGCGTTTATACGGCAGGCCGCTTTCCTATCTTGCTAAAGGTACCTCCGCTCTTTTAGAGCTGGAGCAGATTCTCCTTGATCTGCCTTTGCTTTTAAAGACTGATTTAAAGCTGGGGATCTTAACCGGACGCAATTGGCAGGAGGCTGAGCTGGTCTTGGAAAGAATAGGACTTTTGCCGTATTTAAAAAGAGAAAACATCTTAACCTCTGATGACGGCTATTGCAAGCCGGACTGTGAGTGCTTAAATGTTTTGGCTGAGAGATTAAAAACTGCTCAGGGGATATTTGTCGGCGATACTTTGGATGATCTGAGGACGACTAAAGGAACCGGGATACCCTGGATTTCCGGCATAGTGCTGTCCGGCGGCGGTGAAAAGGACTTTTTTGTTCATGAGGGAGCCGATGTGATTGTCGCTGATATCAATGAATTATTAGATTTTTTACTGGAGGAAAAGGGTTATGCGTAAAAGCTCGGTTAAGCGGGATACTTTGGAAACCAAGATAGAAGTGGAGCTGAATCTGGATGGCACAGGTCAGGTGGAGGTTGATACAGGCATAGGCTTTTTTGACCACATGCTGACATTGCTGGGCAAGCACGGACTGCTTGACTTAAAGGTCAAGGCTGTCGGCGACCTGGCAGTAGATACTCATCATACGGTTGAAGATGTGGGCATCGTTTTGGGTATGGCTTTAAAGCAGGCTTTGGGCGATAAAATCGGGATAAACCGCTATGGCTCCTGTCATTTGCCGATGGATGAGGCTTTAGTGGTAACAGCTCTTGACATAAGCAGCAGGCCTTATCTGGTCTGTGACCTTAAATTTACCGGAGAATATATCGGCGACTTTCCGACCGAGATGATTGAGGAATTCTGGCGGGCTGTGGCGGTGCAGGCTGGTTTTACCCTGCATTTTCATCAGCTGTCGGGCAGGAACAATCATCATATTGCCGAAGCTGCTTTTAAGTCATTTGCTCATGCCTTAAGAAAAGCGGCAGAAAAGGATCCGCGGATCACCGGGGTTTTATCCAGCAAGGGCAAGCTCTAAAGGGGGAGAAAGATGAAGATTATAGATTATGGTATGGGCAATTTGCGCAGTGTAGCTAAGGCCTTGGAGTCATTAGGCTATCTGCCTGAAATAACTAATGACAAAGACAGGCTGCGCTCAGCTAAAGGTTTGATTTTGCCGGGAGTTGGTGCTTTTGCTGATGCTATGGCGAATTTAGCTAAGTATGATTTGATTGAAGTTATTCAGGAGCATGTTAAGAGCGGCAAGCCGTTTTTAGGCATTTGTCTTGGCATGCAGCTTCTGCTTGATGTAAGCTATGAGGGCGGCAGTCCGGTCAAGGGGCTGGGGATTTTTCCCGGCGAGGTTAAGGAGCTGCCGCAGGAAAAAATTAAGCTGAAGGTACCGCATATGGGTTGGAATCAGCTCCATTTCTGCAAGGAGAGCCGTCTCTTTAAGGGGATTTCCGAGGGAGCTTTTGTCTACTTTGTTCATTCCTTCTATGCTGTTCCAGAGGATAAAAATGTTTTGGCGGCAGTAACTGATTATGGCATGGATGTGACGGCAGCTTTGGAGCAGGATAATATTTTTGCTACTCAGTTTCATCCGGAGAAGAGCAGTGAAGTGGGACTTAGGATATTAAAGAATTTTGGAGAGTTGGTGGAAGGATGATAATTTTACCTGCGATTGATTTGCGCAACGGCAAATGTGTGCGTTTACTGCAAGGCAGACTGGAGGATGAAACGGTTTTTGCCGATGATCCGGTGGAAATGGCGAGACGTTGGCAGGAGAATGGGGCTGAGTACCTGCATTTGGTTGATTTGGACGGAGCCTTTCAGGGAGCGCCGGTGCATCTGCCGGTAGTTCAGAAAATTAAAGAAGCGACAGGTCTGCCGGTTGAGCTGGGAGGCGGGATCCGGGATATGGAAACTATTGCTAAGGTTTTGGATTCAGGAGTCGACCGGGTTATCTTAGGGACGGTAGCTGTCAGCAATCCTAAGCTTTTAGCCAGTGCCTGCGCTGAGTTCGGGGAAAGGATAGTCCTGGGGCTTGATGCCAGAGACGGTAAGGTGGCGATTAAGGGCTGGGTTGATGTTACGGAAAAATCAGCGGTTGAGCTGGCCTGCGAGCTGAAGGAAAAGGGAGTTTGCCGGATCATTTTTACTGATATCAGCCGGGATGGCATGTTGAGCGGGCCTAATCTGAAGAGCATTGAGGAGCTGGCTTCGAAAACAGGTATTCCCGTTATCGCCTCCGGCGGAGTAAACGTTTTAGCTGATATTGTTAATTTGAAAAAGATTGCCGGAGTTGAGGGTGTGATAACCGGCAAAGCGCTTTATACCGGCAGTCTGAATCTGTCGGAAGCTATTCAGGCAGCAAGGAGGGATTAAGGTGCTGGCGAAAAGAATAATTCCCTGTCTTGATGTTAAAGACGGACGTGTGGTTAAAGGGATAAATTTTGTCAATCTGCAGGATGCCGGCGACCCGGTGGAAACTGCGGCGGAATATGATAAGGCCGGAGCGGATGAACTGGTCTTTCTGGATATTACAGCCTCCTCTGACAAGCGCAAAACTATTCTTGATGTAGTCAGAAGAACGGCTGAACAGGTTTTTATTCCTTTTACGGTCGGCGGAGGAATTAATGAGGTGGATGATATCAGGGAGATCTTGATGGCCGGAGCGGATAAGATTTCCATTAATTCGGCGGCGGTAAAGGATCCTGATTTGATTTCCCGCGGAGCTAAAAGGTTCGGCAGTCAATGTATAGTAGTAGCTGTTGATGTTAAAAGGAAGGCCTCAGGCGACGGCTGGGAGGTTTATATCCACGGCGGGCGGACTAATACCGGTCTTGACGCGCTGAGCTGGATCAAGAAGGCGGCTGAGCTTGGTGCCGGAGAAATTCTTTTGACCAGCATGGATGCTGACGGAACGCAGAACGGTTATGATCTTGATTTAACTGCGGCTGTCTGTGATCTGGTAAATATTCCGGTAATTGCCTCCGGCGGAGTCGGCAATCTGGAGCACGTTTATGAGGGATTAACTAAGGGCAAAGCTGATGCGGCTTTGGCTGCTTCTATTTTTCATTATGGGACTTATACGATAGCAGAAACGAAAGCATATTTGCGAGGAAAAGGGGTAACGGTAAGATGAGTATAAAGGATGAAATAAAATTTAACGCTGACGGTTTGATTCCGGCAGTAGTGCAGGATTTTCGCACTAATGAGGTTTTAATGCTGGCTTATATGAATGAAGAGTCTTTAGAAAAGACTCTGGCTGAAGGCAAGGCCTGCTATTACAGCCGCAGCCGCCAAAAGCTCTGGGTAAAGGGAGAAACCTCCGGACATTATCAGCTGGTTAAGGATATTCTGGTTGACT
>JBJDXG010000083.1:0-5298 GCA_051866555.1 bacterium
CAATAAAATTAAACGGAGTACTGACGATTAACGGATTAAGAATTGAATTCACATCATCAATTACCTCACTGTCCATATTATGCACAGCAGACTGAGCAGTAAGCTGTATACTGCTTTTAGCATAACCGATTGAAGAAAATATTTGATTGGAAATCTCCTCCGTATTTTGCTGAACAGCATAAAAGGCCTGCTTTTTCAGATTAACCCGCATTGAATGGGTATACCAAAACACAACCGCAATTATAATGACTGCCAGTACAATCAGTAAAGGTATCTTTTTACTTTTTCTTCGGAAATCCATTTCAGCATTCAATTTTTATATCTCCTATCTTCGCTAAGCGAATTTTCTGGTCATACACAGCTGTCATTAACCAAGATAATATTCCATTATCCCCAGGAGCTTTTGAAAATCTATCGGTTTGGCGATATGATCATCCATGCTGGCATTTTTAGACTTGATTATATCCTCCGAAAAGGCATTTGCACTCATGGCTATAATCGGCAGTGACTTTACATCACGCCTGTCAAGCAAACGGATTGCATGAGTCGCATCCAGACCATTCATAACCGGCATCTGAATGTCCATCAAGATCAGGTCATAATATTTCTCTTCTGATTTTTCCACCATTTCCAAAGCGATTTTTCCATTTTCCGCTGTTTCCACATTTACTCTGGTTTCCTGAAGAATCGAACAAGCAATCTCTCTGTTTAACTCATTATCCTCTACCAGCAAAATCCTCTTGTCAGAAAAATCCTTAGTAAAGTATTCAGCTAATTCATCCTCTTTTTCTTTCTCTGTTTCTTCACCCAGAACTGTTTCTCTCAGCTTTTCAAAAATTCTGGATTTGAATAATGGCTTGGAAATGAAATTATCTGCTCCCGCACGTCTGGCTTCACTTTCAATCTCGCTCCAGTCAAAAGCAGAGATAATGATGATCGTTACATCAGAGCTGGCTATCTCGCGAATTTTTTTAGTAGTTGCCTTGCCGTTCATGCCCGGCATCTGCCAGTCAATCAGGCATATATCGTAATCATTGGCACAAGCATTCTGTTTTCGCACCATAGCAACTGCCTCTTCTCCGGAAAGAGCATAATCCCCCTCCATGCCAAGCTCATTAATTGCCATACAGGTACTCTCACAGATAGAAATATCATCATCAACTACCAGTATTTTAAATTTTTTCAGTCTTTCATCATAAAGATTATCATAATCCTGCAGCTTCATGCGGAAGGTCACAGTAAATTTGCTGCCTTCATTCAATTTGCTTTCTACGGCAATATCACCATCCATCATCCGCACAATATTTCTGGTGATGACCATGCCCAGACCCGTTCCCTGAATATTCTTTATCCGGTCATCCTCAGCCCGTTCAAAAGGCTCAAACAGCTTTTGCAAATACTCTTCACTCATGCCATAGCCTGTATCCTGACATATAAATTCATATTCCGCAATTTTAGAGCTGTTTACCTTATTTTCTTTAAAATCAATAATGATGCTTCCTCCCTCAGGAGTGTATTTTATAGCATTGCTCATAATATTAGTAAATACCTGCTGCAGCTTTAAGGAATCACCAATAACATTTTCATGAGTTACTCTTTCCACATGGAACCTGAAACGCTGATTTTTGGAATTCATTTGAGGAGAAAGCATATCTATCATATTATCAAGAAGCTCAGATATACTGAAGGACTCCTCAGTTAAAGTAACGTTTCCGGATTCTATTTTTGAAAGGTCCAGAATATCATTGATTAGAGACAGCAAATGCCTGCTGGCCCCGGCAATCTTGCTGAGACATTCCTTAACTCTTTCTGTATCATCAAGATGCGAACCGGCAATTGCCGTCATACCGATAATGCCATTCATCGGAGTACGGATATCATGCGACATATGGGATAAAAACAATGATTTCGCCTCATTTGCTCTTTGAGCAATCTCAAGCTTGGCCTTAGCATCAGCTTTATCGTGGAATTCCGTCATATCCCGGCCTAAAATATTGATAATCGGAGTTCCGCTTTCATCTACACCGGTAAACAGATTCAGTTCATACCAGTCTGCCTTATTCTCACCATTATTCATCAGCAGCTCATAAGAGCCCAAAAAGCCAAGCTCACCCTTATGCTTACTGATATTATCCATATCAAGCAGCTCAATGCATTTTTCCCTGTAGGCATCATCAACTATAGAAAGGAAATGGTTATATACTACAGAATAATCATCTGTAAGCTGCATAAAATTAATCGTTTTTTCCAAACCAGTCCCGGTAATCAGGGTATATTTTCCTGTATCCATATTTACTGTAAGGTTAAAGCTGTAAAGCAGCTTGGTTATGCCGGAAAGCAGCTGATCCTTGGCATTGGCAGCCCGAAGCTCATTTTCCTTAATTACCTGAGCCTCATGCTCTTCTGTAATATCACGTCCCAGTATATTGGCTATCGGCTGTCCATTCTCATTCGTTCCTATAAATACATTAATCTCATGCCACTCAATTCCCTTTTCCGTCTCTGTAGAATATTCCAATTTACCGATATAGCCCTTCTCCTTTACTCTGGTTCTAAGAGCATCTAATCCGCTTATATTACTAAACGCCTCCCTGAACTCCCTGGAAATCAATTGTGACTTTTTCGCAAAGGCCTCTTTATAATCATCTGTTGATTCAAATATTTTTACAAAGCTGTCCATTCCGGGTCCAACTATCAGAGAATATTTCCCTGAAATAAGATTCAAAGTCAGATTATAGCTGTAAAGTTTTTTGGTAATCTCTGATAAAATCTGGTCCTTAGCCGCTACTGCCTTTAATTCATTTTCACGGCGTTCCTGAGCTTCATGTGCCTCAGTTATATCGCGTCCCAGAATATTAGCCACCGGATTACCGTCCTCATCCACACCTATAAAAATGTTAATTTCACGCCATGCAGTTCCCCTTGCCGTTTTGGAAGCATAAACCATCTGACCGATATGACCGCTGACTCCCGGCTTATCTCTGAGTACCTCCAGGGAAGCAAGATTCCTGAACTCTTCCTTATATTCCGGCAGCATAAAGGATTCTTCAAATTTAAAGGCCATCATATAATCATCCACAGCTTTAAAAAAGTCCACAGATTCCTTCATGCCGGTTCCTGTAATCAGGGTATATTTACCTGTTTTCAGAGCTACCGTAATGTTGTAGCTGTATAAAGTCTTAGTAATCTCAGAAAGAATTTGATCCTTAGCCATAGAAGCCTTGAGCTCCCTCTCCTTCGCTTCCTGATGCTCATGTATTTCTGTAATATCACGTCCCAGAATATTGGCTATCGGTTCACCGTATTCATTCGTCCCTATAAACAGATTGATCTCCTGCCAGCGAATATTTCCTTCAATATTTAAAGCCGTTATAACCGTACCGACAAAGCCGCTGGTCAGGCTGACTGTAATCAGTGCTTCTGTGCCAATCAGACCATCCATTGCCTCACAATACTCAGGAACGAGCATTTTTTTCAGCTTGGCATAGGTAAGAACATAATCATCCGACTGTTCAAAAAGACTTACTACAGCCCTAAGACCACTGCCTATAATCAGGGTATACTTCCAGGTTTTCAGATTAACGGTCATATTAAAGCTGTAAAGCATCCTGGTAACTCCGGAAAGGAGCTGGTCCTTCGCTATGGCTGCCTTCTGAGACAATTCCCTCTGTGCCTGTCTCTTGTGAATCTCTGTAACATCCCGGCCAAGTATATTAGCCATTAATTCTCCCTTTTCATTCGTACTGATAAAGACATTGATTTCATGCCATTCAGGACCATGATCTGTTATGGCGCTGTATTCCAGACTGCCAATAAAACCGCTGCTGTTCTTAAGGCCCTTCAGTACCTCCAATGAGCAAAGCAGGGCAAAGCGTTCTCTATATTCCGGTTCTATGCAGTCAAGCTTCTGGCTGTAGGCTGTTTCATAATCATCGGTTGCCCTGAAAATTTCAATGAATTTGGTCATGCCGTTTCCTTCAATCAGACTGTATTTTCCGGTAATCAGATTAAGCGTAATATTGTAACCATAAAGCATCTTAGTAAGATCAGAAAGAATTTTGTTCTTTTCTGCCGCTGCTTTTAACTCTCTGTCACTTCTCTCCTGCATTTCATGCAGCTTGGTGATATCACGTCCAAGTATATTGATAATGCGTCGGCCTTCTTCATCTACCTCAGCAAACACATTGATTTCATGCCACTCATATTTCTCATCTCCCGGATAAAGAACCGGATATTCCAAGGTTCCCATAAATCCCAGTCTCTGGTTATTACGCAGCTTTCCAAGCTCAATTAAATCTAATAATTTTGAAATATAGGCAGGATGTACGATTTTCCTGCTGTAATTATGTATAGCCATATAATTATTATACTTCTTATATTCCTGAACCGTGCGCTCCATTCCGGTTCCGGTTATCAGGGTATACTTCCCGGTTTCAAGATTGACTGTAAGATTATAGCTTTAGAGAATTTTGGTGATCTGAGAAAGGATTTTATCCTGAGTGGCCGGAGAATTCTCTAATTCCTTCTTTGCCTGCCAATAATTATAGCTTTTCTCTACAAAGGCAAAGAGTATCTGATCAAGAAGAGCATAGGCACTTTCCATCTCTTTTCTGGTTTTCTTGTGAATGCGTGATAATATATCTGTATATTTGGCTTCATCTATATCTAAACACCTGATTTTTTTTATAATTTCAGCTTCATTCTGCTCATCAAGGAGAGCCTGCCCTGCCATTACTCTGCCTATTTGTGTTCCGTCAGGCAGAAGAATAGGAATAGAAAAATCAAAAAAACCCATAGGACACTCATAAATGCCCTGCTTATTATCCTTCCAGGTAGAAACACAAATATCAGCCCCTTGTGCTGAATCGTGTATCATCTGACAAAATTCAGTCATCCCAAATGACTCAGAAGTGCGATTACCCTCCATATCAACAATGACCGCAGACATACCTGTACTTTTTGACCAGTTGTCAATAAGTGAATAAAGCTTTTCCATGTCACAGAATTCTTCAAGTCTAATCGCTGTTTCCATCATCCACAAAACCGCCTTTTATATATTTTCACAACATAATATCTGAATTATCTAAAAAATCATATTAGTGCTTTATTTTAGTGCTATATGTAAAATCATATCACATAAAAGTATATTTTGTAAAATAAATCTTGACAATTTTTACTCCTGTTAAAAACATAAAACTTCCGGATTAACAGCTAAACTTGACTCGGATCTTTGACAGTTGCGCCCATATAAAATTTTATAAAAAATCTCTGGAAACCGCTTAAACAGCGGCTTTTTTA
>JBJDXG010000084.1:0-5243 GCA_051866555.1 bacterium
AAAAAGCAGCAGACTTTAATCGGTACTCTGGAGAACATAGAGAGACTGGTTGCTGAGAGCGGCTTTACTTCTCCGGCGGTGACGATTGTGGGCGAGGTAGTGAAGCTGCGGGAAAAGCTTAAGTGGTTTGAACAGCAGCCCTTATTCGGCAAACACTGTCTGGTTACCAGAGCCAGAGCTCAGGCCAGCGATTTGACGGAAAAGCTGGCAGCCTTGGGGGCTAAGGTAACTGAGTTTCCTTTAATTGAGCTGACTGAACCGACCAGCTATGCGGTACTGGATAAAGCGCTGGAAAATCTCGATGATTTTCAATGGCTGATCTTTACCAGTGTCAATGGGGTGGAAAGATTTTTTGACCGCTTGCTCTTAAAGGGCAGGGATGTGAGAGATTTGCAGGGAATCAAGCTGGCGGCCATTGGCCCGGCTACTGCGAAAGCCCTGACTGACCGCGGGCTGCTGATCAATTTTGTGCCGGCTGAATACCGGGCGGAGGCTGTGGCAGAGGGCTTAAAGGAACGCCAGGTCTCAGGGCAGAAGGTACTGCTGGCCAGAGCCGAGGTGGCACGTGATGTTTTGCCTGATGAACTGCGGAAAATGGGGGCCGAGGTGGTTGTTGCTCCGGTCTACCGCACTGTCAAGCCGGCCCTTGATGAAACGCTTATAAATAATTTAGAGCCGGTCGATTACGTTACCTTCACCAGCTCTTCTACGGTGAAAAATTTCAAGGATTTATGGCAGGCAAAGCCGGAGATATTCCAAAAAGCCAGAATGGCAGCCATTGGTCCGATAACTGCGGCTACGGCGGAAAAGGAAGGATTAAAGGTAAATATCTGTGCTGCGGAATATACAATAGAAGGCTTAGTAAATGCCATTTTAAAGGGGGAATAACTCATGTATTTTCCAGAGACAAGACTGCGTCGTCTGAGAAGAAATGAAGCTTTAAGAAGCTTAGTGCGGGAAAACACTTTAGCAGTTGAGGATTTGATCAATCCTATTTTTGTAGTGCCGGGGGAAAAGGTGCGTAAGGAAATACCTTCCATGCCGGGGATTTATCATTTTTCTCTCGATACCTTAGCTGAGGAGATCAAAGAGGTTCAGGCTTTAGGCATACCTGCCGTTATTCTTTTCGGTATTCCGGAAACTAAAGATGCGGCCGGTTCTTCAGCCTATGATGCTGACGGAATAATTCAAAGGGCGGTAAGAAAAATTAAGGAAACAGCGCCTGAGCTTTTAGTTATTACCGATGTCTGTCTGTGTGAATATACCAGTCATGGGCACTGCGGCTTAATTAAGGGAGAAACGGTGCTCAATGATGCTACCTTGCCTTTGCTGGCTAAGACGGCTCTTTCCCATGTCCGCGCCGGAGCTGATATGGTAGCTCCTTCTGATATGATGGACGGACGCGTGGGAGCGATCAGAGCTCTTTTAGACCAGGAAGGCTATACTGAAGCCGGCATCATGGCTTATTCAGCTAAATATGCTTCAGCCTATTACGGGCCTTTTCGGGATGCGGCTGATTCGGCTCCGCAGTTCGGCGACCGGCGCTCCTATCAGATGGACCCGGCGAACAGCCTGGAAGCCATAAGAGAAACTGAGCTTGATATTCAGGAGGGAGCCGATATTGTGATGGTTAAGCCGGCTCTGCCTTATCTCGATATTGTAGCTAAGGTAAAAGAAACCTTTAAAATGCCTACCTGTGTTTATAATGTCAGCGGTGAGTATTCCATGGTTAAAGCGGCGGCTTTGGCCGGCTATGTTGAGGAGAAGAGAATCGTTTTGGAAACCTTGCTTGGCATGAAGCGGGCCGGAGCTGATATGATTATCACCTATCACGCCAAGGATGCAGCTCGCTGGCTGAAAAAATAAGGGAGTGAATAAACGTGCGGGAAAAATCATTAGAGCTTTTTCAAGAAGCGCAGAAATATATTCCGGGCGGGGTAAACAGTCCGGTACGGGCTTTTCGCTCGGTCGGCATTCATCCGGCTTTTATTGCGAAAGCTAAGGATGCTTATATTTATGATGCAGACGGCAATGAATATATTGATTATATTACTTCCTGGGGGCCGATGATCGTTGGCCATGCCAATGAGGAGGTAAGAGAAGCGGTGACTGAGGCCTTGGGACGGGGAGCCAGCTATGGCGCACCGACAGCGGCTGAGGTTACGATGGCTAAGATGGTAGTGGAGGCCTTTCCTGCTATGGAAATGGTCAGAATGGTCAATTCCGGGACAGAAGCGACTATGAGTGCTATTCGTTTGGCACGTGCTTATACGAAGAAGGATAAGATCATTAAATTCGCCGGCTGCTATCATGGTCATGCGGATAATCTTTTAGTGAAGGCCGGTTCCGGGGTAGCTACTCTTGGTCTGCCGGACAGTCCGGGAGTTCCGGCTTTGCAGGCGCAGAATACCTTGACTGTGCCTTACAATGACCTTGAGGCGTTAAAGGAATGCCTCAAGGCTAATGCCGGAGAGGTTGCCTGTGTTATTATAGAGCCGGTTGCCTGCAATATGGGAGTTGTTCTGCCGAAGAAGGACTATTTGCAGGGAGTGCGTGATTTGACCAGACAATATGATGCTTTGCTGATTTTTGACGAAGTAATTACCGGTTTTCGTCTGGGTTACAGCGGAGCGGAAGGCTATTTTCAGGTTTCACCTGATTTGACCTGTCTTGGCAAAATCATAGGCGGCGGTCTGCCGGTAGGAGCCTACGGCGGGAAGAAGGAGATCATGCAGATGATTGCACCTGCGGGGCCGGTTTATCAGGCGGGAACTCTTTCCGGCAATCCTTTGGCTATGGCAGCCGGAATTAAAACTCTGGAAATTCTCCATAGACCGGGAACGTATGAAGAGCTGGAAAAAAAGAGTGCTCTTTTGGAAAAGGGCTTCAGAGAAAACCTTCAGCGTTTGGGGCTGGGTTACCAGCTTAACCGTTTGGGCTCTCTGCTGTGTCTTTTCTTCAGCGAGGAACCGGTTACTGATTATGCGACAGCTAAAAAATCTGATACCGAAAAGTTTGCCGCTTATTTCAGAGCTATGCTGCAAGAAGGCATATATTTAGCACCGGCTCAGTTTGAGGCGATGTTTGTCAGTCTTAAACACACTGAGGAAGATATAGAAAAAACTATTGCGGCTAATTTTAAGGCCTTGGAAAAAATAAATACTGAGGAGAGATAACTATGGAGAAAGAGATTATTGTCAACCCTTATAAGATAGAATCAACCAGTATGGATATTATTGAAACTCTGCTGCCGCCTCTTGATGTGACTCCGGAAGAAAAGAAGATAGTTAAGAGAGTAGTGCATACGACCGGAGACCCGGAATTTGCCAAATTGCTTCGTTTTCATCCTAAGGCAGTGGAATCAGGTCTGGCTGCTCTGAAAAGGGGCTGCCATATCTACAGTGATGTGACGATGATTAAGGCCGGAGTGAATAAGCGTAAGCTATCTGCCTTAGGCGGCGATATTGAGTGCCTGATAGCTACTGATGAGATCAAGGCTGAAGCAGCTAAGCTGGGTATCACCAGAGCTATGCTGTCTATGCGCAAATTAGGCAAAAAATTGGACGGCAATATCGTTGCTGTCGGCAATGCGCCAACGGCTCTTTTTGAGCTTCGGGACATGATAGAACGCGGTGAGGTGAAGCCGGCTCTGGTCGTCGGAGTTCCGGTAGGCTTTGTCGGGGCTGCTGAATCTAAAGAGGTTTTTGCTAAGCTTGATACGCCGTATATTGTCAATGTCGGAACCAGAGGAGGCAGTACGATTGCTGTTTCTATTATAAATGCTCTCATTTATCTCTTGTCAGAAAGTGAAAAGTTTGCTTAAATAAAGAGAGAAGAACTTAGAGGAGGGCGATTAATGAATCAATTAAAGATAGCCCTGCAAATATTGACTGTCTTTCCGGTGCCGGGTCCGAAAAAAATGGAGCTCCGCTATATTGGCGAGGGTATTCGTTATTTTACCTTAATCGGGCTTGGCATTGGCGGCATTCTGGCTGGTTTGGCTTATTTGGGCGCTCAGGTTCTGCCTCTTTCAGTTGTCTGTGCTTTGCTGCCTCTTGTTTTAGCGGTTATTGCCGGAGGCAGCCATATGGACGGCTTAATGGATACGGCTGACGGTCTGGGCAGCAGACGTGAGCGGGAGAAGATGCTCATGATTATGAAGGACAGCCGGGTAGGAGCTTACGGCGTTATGTTTGGAGCCAGCTCGTTTTTGCTTAAATACGTTTTATTGTCAGCTTTGCCGGCTCACTTATTCTATACGGCTATTGTTTTATTTCCCGTTTTCGGGCGTTGGGCTATTGCCTTTGGTGCCTGTCTTTTTCCTTATGCCAGACCGGATGGCTTGGGCAAACCATTTGCTGAGTACAGCGGCTGGAAGGAAATGCTTGCTGCGACGCTGGTGCTGTTGCTGCCGCTGTTTTTTTTATTACATATTACAGGACTTGTGATTTGGGCTTTGGTCATGCTGCTTTTGGGGCTGTTCAACTGCTGGCTGACTAAAGTTTTAGGCGGCCTTACGGGTGATACGTATGGTGCAGCGTGCGAGACGGCGGAAATAGCTTTCTTATTATTGGCAGTGGCTTTTTTCAGATAGGAGGATGAGAATGAAGAAAGGGAGAGCTTTAGTTCCCGGTTCGTGCGGGGAATTGGTGCAGGGAACTATTGAGGGAATTGATTTTCTTGTTTCTTGTCCGGTAGATTTATATACTGAGGTGACGGTTACCCTTAATGATGAGGCTGAGCTTTTAAGCAATGACAACAAAGTTAAATCCCTGCTGGCAGCTAAAAAGGTTCAGTCTTTATTTGGTTTTTCCGCGGGCGGGCTGGTGCAGGTCAAGAGCCAGCTGCCGGAGTCTAAGGGGATGGCCAGCAGTACGGCGGATATAGCGGCGGCCTGCTGGGCTATGGCTGAGGCCTGCGGCAGAGAGCTGTCTTCCTTGGATGTGGCGAAGGTTGCTTTGTCTATTGAGCCGAGTGACGGAGTGATGTTTTCCGGCATTGCTTTATTTGACCACAGAAGGGGCAGCAGGCTGCAGATCCTGGGTTCAGCTCCGCCGCTGGGAGTTTTGGTTTTTGATTTGGGCGGAAAGATAGATACTGTGGATTTTAATGCCCGTGAGGATTTAAGGCTGCTTAATCAGGCGAAGGAAGGTCAGGTAAGAGCTGCTTTGGATCTGGTGATACGGGGCATTAAAGAACAAAACGGTCAGCTTTTAGCCAAGGGCAGTACGCTTAGTGCCTTG
>JBJDXG010000085.1:0-5227 GCA_051866555.1 bacterium
GAAGGTTTATAGTGCTGAAAGAGATATTCAGTACTGTATTTTCATGGCTTTTTTTATTTTTATGGGAAGGGGGAGCAAACGACTGATTTATTAAATTAATTTTATTTATGCCCGATAATTCATATTTTAAGGAGATGAAAGAATGAGAAAGAGAAGAATGAGAAAGTGGTTGTTTGGTTTGGGTTTATTGGGAATTTTGGCTTTGCCGGCCTATGCTAATCCTTTTTCTGATGTAGCAGCTGACCATTGGGCTTATGATGCCATTGATAAGCTGGCTGAAGATGGGATTATAGTTGGTTATCCGGATGCGACTTATAAAGGGAACAGAACGATGACCAGATATGAAATGGCTAATCTGGTCGGACGTGCTTTAGCTGTCAGTGAGAGTGAGGATGCTCGGATAACAGCGGAGAATAAGGCTTATATTGATAAGCTGGCTGCGGAATTCAGTTCAGAGCTTGATTCATTAGGTGTCAGAGTAAGTGCTTTAGAGGAAAAGGTAGGAAATGTTAAGTTAAATGGAGATGCCAGAATACGCTATCAGAATTTTGATAATGACGGCGTAGGTAAAGATAAAAGCCGTTATCAGCTAAGAGTTCGTCTGCGTGCTACTGCCAATATCAATGATAAAGTAAAGGCAGTTGCCCGTTTCAATACCAGTAATATTAATTTAGCCGATCCTTCAGGTGGGTCAGCTGATGCTAAGTTTGATAACTATTATGTAGCTTATAATGGCGGCAATTTCAACGGGCAGGTAGGTAAATTCTGGCTTGGTCTTGGTGACGTTGCAGAAACCGGTGCTGCCATCTTAGCTGATTTAGAAATTTTGGGTGCTCAGGCCAATGTTAAAATAGGCGATAAGGGTAATTTAATGCTGGCCAGCGGACGTGCTGATGCTGATTATTTAACTTCAAAATATTATAATGATACAATGTTTTCTGATTTGAATTTATACGCAGCTGAGCTGAGTACCAGATTTAATAATTTAAGCTTTGTAGCAGATTATATGCTGCATAAAGCTAAATCAAATGACAATATGTTTGGGGCAAATGAAGATTCTATGACTTTATGGGGTATAGGCAGCAAATATAATTTCAATAAAAATACAGCTTTATTTGCTCAGTATTGGAAGAGTGACTGGGAAGTTGAGAAAAATAATAACAAGGTAAGCGACGATGCTTTTGTTGTAGGTCTTACTGCTAATGTGCATCCAAGAACAAGAGTACAGGCTTTATACGGAAAATTAGGCGGAGCTTCCTTAATTGCCGGACTGTCTACTTATTCAACTGCTTTAGAACAGCCAGTGTTTTTGAAGCTTGATGACGATGCTGATTTATGGATGTTAGGAGCTTACTATAAATTGATGAAGGGCGTAGTTCTTGATGCTGAATACTTTAATGTCAGCGGTGATGTAGATAAGACTAATAAAAAAGGACAGTATTTTCAAACTCGCTTAAACTTTAAATTTTAATAATAATTTATAATGAGAAATAAAGCTTTAAATATTATTTAAAGCTTTATTTCTGTTATTTATGGAAAGGATTATTTATGAAAAAACATATATATAAAAATTTTATTAAATTACTAATTTTGAGTTTAGCATTGTCTTGTGGAGCTTTCTCTGCAAATGCTAATGAAAAGGATACTTTAGAATTTAATTTAGATCAAGTTGTGGTAACAGCGACTAAGACAGAAAAAGAATTAAAAGATGTGGCAAATAGTGTGAGTGTAATCACTCGCCAAATGATAGAAAAATCACCTTATAATAATGTAGTGGATTTGCTTACTGTTTTGCCTGGTGTGAAGATTCAGGGAAAAGGTGCATATGGCGGAGAACGTGCTGTATCATTACGGGGGCTTAATGGCGGACCGGGTTCGGATAAGGTTTTATTGCTTCTGGATGGAAGACCGGTTAATAGTGCGTATAGCAGCAGTATTAATTGGAACAGTATTCCGTTAGAAAATATTGAAAAAATAGAAGTTATCAGAGGCTCTGCTTCAGCTTTATATGGAACTAATGCTTTAGGCGGAGTTATTAATATTATTACTAGGAAACCGGATAAAAATCAAACGATTTTTCAAACATCATATGGTACTTATAAGACAGCAATTAATTCTGTGACGACCATGGGTAAAGACAGTAAACTGGGTTATGTATTAAGTGCGGATTATGGCAGAACAGATGGCGACAGAGAACATAATAAGTATAAAAATGAAAATATTAATTTGAATTTAGATTATCAGATAAATAATGAATGGCAGTTAAAAATGCGTTCAGGTTATCATTATGAGGATTTACAGCAGCAAACTTCAGTTACCGCTAGTAAACCTTGGCTGTATGATTCCCTTACTAAAAAGGCATATTATATTGATTTAGCAGCTGTATTGGAAAAAGAAAAGATGACCAACACTGTTAGAATTTATAATAACAACTTTGATAATTCTAATGACAATGCTGTTACTAAAAGCAGAAATCCTTCTACTTTGCCTAGCAAGATGACAGAAAATATTACCGGTTTTCTTTGGCAGCAGGATTTGAAATTTTCTAATGATGCTTTGTTAACTTGGGGATTAGATTATAAAAATGCGAAGGCTAAGAACAAAATTAATAATAAAAAATATTCTGCTGATTATTTTGCTTTATACTTACAGCATGATCAAAAATTGAATGATTATTTTCATATGAATTTAGGTGCTCGTATTGATAAGCAAAGTGATTTTGATACAGAAATAAGTCCTAAATTTGGCTTAGTTTATGATGCTGGAGAAAATACTTTATTGCGTTTGAATATTGCTAAATCTTTTAAAGCTCCTTCTTTAGCTGATTTATACAGCACTAGCAGCAGCGGTCAAGGAGATGAGAACTTAAAAGCGGTTGAAATGATGACCTATGAATTAGGGATTGAAAAACAACTGAGTTCAGCTGTTAATGCGAAACTTGTTTTTTATAAAAGCAAAAGTAAAAATCTGATTATCAATAAATGGATTGAACCGGGGTTAAGAAAGAAGACCAATGTGGATTTAGACCCTCAGGGAATTGAAATGGAAATAAACACTAAATTAAGTGATCATTTAAACGGGTTTTTAAATTATACTTATCTTGATGTAGGCGATCTAACTTATATGACCTCAAGACATATGGGAAATTTAGGCCTATCTTATCAAAATAGGGGCTTAAAGGCTGATCTTGTTCTCCGTTATCAGGGAGAAGGCTGGTATTGGGATCATGATGCTAAACATCCTGATGGAGGAGCTCATGGCGGATTTACTACAGCTGATTTAAGATTATCATATCAAATGAAGCCAAACTGTGAAATAGGCTTAAGTATAGAAAATTTATTTGACAAGGAATATCAATATTACGAAGGGTATCCAATGCCTGGAATTACAGTAATGGGTACAATTAATTTTAAATTTTAATAGCTTTTCTTAATGAGTTTAATAAAAATAATGGGGGTGAGCAAATGAAAAAAATTGTTGCTGTAGTTTGGCATAGTTATACTACACAAATGCGCAAAGCCGGTGAGGCGCTGACTGACTGTCTGGATATTACGGTTTATTCGGATAGATTTTTGAAAGAAGGAAAGGAAGATTTTGACCAGCTTAATCAGGAGATGGCTTCAGCTGATTTGATTTTCTGTTATCGTTCTGCGGCAGAAGAAAGCTTATGGAATGAAATAGAGGAAAAAGCTAAAGAATTAAATAAGCTCATAATCTGGTCGAGTCATGATCCGAGCTTTTGGCCTATTTCTAATGTTTCGGTAGATATACCGGCAAGATGTTATACTTACATTATGCAGGGAGGAGATGAAAATTTCAGACAGCTTTTTTTGATGCTGGGCAAAAGAGTTTTAAAGGAAGACCTGGAATTTAAAGAGCCGAAAAGATATCCCTGGGAGGGTATTTATCATCCGGAAGCTGAAGAAATATTTACTTCTACTGCTGCTTATCTGTCATGGTATGGGGAGAGAAAACCTGCGCTGGCTAATAAGCCGGCAGTAGGGCTTCTTTTTACCCGCAGTCATTGGGTTAATGACAATATAGAGGTAGAAAAGGCTTTAATCGCAGCTTTGGAAAAACGTGGCTTAAGAGTGATTGCTGCTTTTTGCTATTCGGTCAAAGATGAAGGCATTGGCACTAAGGGACCGGGGCAGTGTGTGAGAGATTATTTTTTGCAGGGTGACAAGTCATATATTCAGGCAATGATTAAGATGAGTGCTTTTTTTCTGGAACGTGGCAGAGATGATTTAAACAGTGCGGCTGTAGCTGGTCAAGGTGTAAATCTGCTGAAAATTTTAAATGTACCGGTTTTTCAGCCCATCGTATCCAGTTATAAAACCGAAGAAGAATGGCTTAATGATCCCCAAGGCTTGAATTCGGATATATCGTGGTCAATTGCTATGCCTGAGTTTGAAGGGGTTATTGAACCGCTATTGATCGGAGCAGTAAAAAGAGAAGGGGACAGGGAGAAGCGTTCACCGGTTAATGAGCGGATAAATAATTTGGCTGACCGTGTCTTTAAATGGGTTAAGCTGCAGCTGAAGCCTGTTGCAGAAAGAAAGGTTGCTTTTATATTTAATAATAATCCTTGTGCTTCTGTTGAAGCTACCGTAGGTGGAGGAGCTAATCTTGATACTATTGAGAGTGTAAGCCGTATTATGCATAAAATGAAGGCCGGAGGTTATACGGTAAATCCTCCTGAAAATGGCCAGGAATTGATAAAAACGATTATGGACCGCAAGGCTGTTTCGGAATTTCGCTGGACGACTGTTGATGAAATTGTCCAAAAAGGCGGAGTTATTTACCAGATGCCTAAAGAAGAGTATTGTCAGTGGTTTGATAAGCTTGCACCTCAGGTTAAGGAACGAATAATAGGTGCTTGGGGCAATCCTCCGGGGGAAGAGATTAATGGAGTTCCGCCGGCCATGGTTTATGATGGTAAAATTCTTATTACTGGAGTGGAATATGGCAATGTCTATGTAGGAGTTCAGCCTAAACGAGGCTGTGCAGGAGCAAGATGCGACGGGCAAGTCTGTAAAATACTGCATGACCCGGATATTCCTCCTCCACACCAATATATGGCGACTTATAAGTATTTGGAGGGAAAGGTTGACGTTATTGTTCATGTAGGGACTCATGGCAATTTGGAATTTTTGCCCGGCAAGGGAACTGCTTTATCGGGAAATTGTTATCCTGATTTAGCTATTGGTACGATTCCTCATCTTTA
>JBJDXG010000086.1:0-22347 GCA_051866555.1 bacterium
CGAACCGAATATAAGAGCCGTCTACTCTTTTTTGTTTATATTTAGTTCTAACCACTACAGCTTTAATAACATCACCTTTTTTTACCACACCGCCAGGAGCAGCTTCCTTAACAGAAGCGACAATTACATCTCCCAGATGAGCAATTTTTCTTCCAGAACCACCTAAAACACGGATACACATAATCTCTTTAGCACCTGTGTTGTCAGCAACTCTTAAAATAGTTTGTTGTTGAATCACGGTAAGTCCTCCTTTCCACGATAATAGAAACTAGCGAGCTTTTTCAATAATTTCTACTACTCTCCAGTTTTTATCTTTACTAATAGGTCTTGTTTCCATAATTTTTACAGTATCACCGATTTGACACATATTTTTTTCATCATGAGCTTTAAATTTAGTAGTTTGCTTAACCATTTTACCATAAAGCGGATGACGCACCAAGGTTTTTATAGCTACAACAATGGTTTTTTCCATTTTATCGCTTACTACTACGCCTACCTTTGTCCTTTGGCCCTTCTTTTCAGTCATTGCAGAACCTCCCCTCTTTTGCTAGTTCACGAACAAACAGCCTGATTACTGTTTTTATTAACCATTCAGCTTTGCATTAATGCCTAGTTCTTTTTCTCTGATAACTGTCTTAACATAAGCAATAGATTTTCTAACTTCACGAACTCTCATTGGATTTTCTAATTGACCAGCAGCTAACTGAAATCTTAGGTTAAACAATTCATCTTTTAAATCATTAAACTTCTTTTGCAGTTCTTCAATACTAAGACCTCTTATTTCACTAACCTTCATTTGCTGCACCACCTATTTCTTCTCTTTTCACAATTCTGGTTTTAACAGGTAGTTTATGAGCTGCAAGTCTTAATGCTTCACGAGCAACTTCTTCGGCTACACCAGCAAGCTCGAACATAACTCTTCCTGGCTTTACTACCGCTACCCAACCATCAGGAGAACCTTTTCCACTACCCATCCGGGTTTCAGCAGGCTTCTTAGTAAGGGCTTTATGAGGGAATATCATAATCCAAACCTTTCCGCCTCTTTTAATATATCTAGTCATAGCAATACGGGCAGCTTCTATTTGTCTGTTAGTAATCCAGCCAGACTCAAGAGCCTGCAAGCCGTATTCTCCATAAGCAACTTTCGTACCTCTTTGTGCTTTACCTTTTAATTGATTCGCTTGCCGATGAGGTCTGCGAAACTTAACTCTCTTTGGTAATAACATCTTATTCGCCTCCTTCTACCACATCTGGAGACTCAGCAACTGTTTTTCTTTCAGGTAAAATTTCACCTTTATAAATCCAAACCTTTACGCCGATCTTTCCATATGTTGTATCAGCTTCTGCTAACGCATAATCGATATCAGCTCTTAAAGTGTGAAGCGGCACACGACCTTCACGATACCACTCAGTTCTTGCCATTTCAGCTCCGCCTAAACGTCCGCTGCAGGAAATCTTAATTCCTTCTGCACCTAAACGAAGTGTTTTAGTTACCGCTTGTTTCATAGCACGGCGGAAAGAAATTCTCTTTTCCAGCTGAGCCGCAACATTTTCTGCTACTAATTGAGCATCCAATTCTGCATTTTTAATTTCCGCAATATTAACTTGGATTTGCTTATTATCAGCTAATTTTTCCAAGTCTTTACGCAGTTTTTCAATATTTGCTCCACCTTTACCAATTACCATGCCAGGACGAGAAGTGTGAATAGTCACTCTTACTCTATTTGCAGTTCTTTCTATTTCAACTCTGGAAATTCCAGCAGAGAATAAATTCTTTTTAATAAATTTACGGATAGCTAAATCTTCATGAATAAAATCAGCATAATTTTTTTCTGAAAACCATTTAGCATCCCAACCTTTAATGATACCTAAACGTAATCCCTTAGGATGTACTTTTTGACCCACTACATATCCCTCCTTCGCTTATTACTTTTCTTTTACCACAACAGTAATATGACTTGTTGGTTTGCGAAGAACATCAGCGCGTCCTTTCGCTCTTGGAAATACTCTCTTATATACAGCAGCTTGGTCAACATAAGCTTCTGCTACATAAAGATTATCTTTATTCATATTATAATTATGCTCAGCATTAGCCTGAGCGGATTTGACAACTTTAGCAATTGCAACAGAAATTACTCTTGGAGTAAACTTCAGAATAGTTAATGCTTCATCAACACTCTTGCCTCTAATCAAATCAATTACTTGACGGGCTTTTCTGGGACTTACTCTAATTGATTTCGCAACAGCTTTTGCTTCCATTTCATTTCCCTCCTTTTACTTTACTTAAGGGTTGCTCTATTTTAAAGCAGTAGAACGTTCTGTATGTGCTCCATGACCTTTAAAAGTACGAGTAGGAGCAAATTCACCTAATTTATGACCGATCATTTCGTCAACTATATAAACAGGAACATGTTTTCTTCCATCATAAACTGCCAAAGTATGACCAATCATTTCAGGTACGATTGTACAGCTACGTGCCCAAGTCTTTAAGATTTTCTTTTCATTAGCTTCATTCATCTTATCGACTTTAGCTATTAACTTCTTATCAACATAAGGTCCTTTTTTTAAGGATCTGCTCATCGGTTATCCTCCTCTCAATCTTTATTTAGTTCTTCTCTTAACTATCCACTTATCAGTATCTTTTCTTCTTCTGGTCTTATAACCTTTAGCAGGCTGACCCCAAGGAGATACAGGAGTTTTTCTACCAATTGGAGAACGTCCTTCCCCACCACCATGAGGGTGATCACAAGGGTTCATAACGATACCACGAACGTAAGGTCTTATACCTAACCATCTTGATCTTCCGGCTTTACCGATTGTAATATTTTCATGTTCCAAATTTCCGATTTGACCTATTGTCGCCCGGCAATTAACATGAATCAATCTTACTTCACCTGATGGAAGTCTAACATGAGCATAATTGCCTTCTTTAGCCATCAACTGAGCTGCTGCTCCAGCTGAACGAACAATTTGTCCGCCTTTGCCAATTTTCAGCTCAATATTATGAATCAAAGTACCAACAGGAATGTTCTTTAACGGAAGACAATTTCCTATTTTGATATCAGATTCAGGACCAGAATAAATCATATCTCCTACTTTTAAACCAACAGGAGCTAGGATATATCTTTTTTCACCATCAAGATAATGCAATAAAGCAATTCTAGCTGATCTGTTAGGATCATATTCAATTGTTGCTACCTTTGCAGGTACATTATCTTTATTTCTTTTGAAATCAATCAAACGATATTTACGTTTATGTCCGCCTCCGCGGTGTCTTACAGTTAAACGGCCATATGCATTACGGCCTGCTTTTCTTACTAAAGGTACTAACAAAGACTTTTCAGGCTTATCAGTAGTAATTTCTTCAAATGAAGAAACAGTCATCGTTCTTCTACCCGGAGAAGTTGGTTTGAATTTTTTTACTGCCATACTAGGTCCCTCCTTCCTATTGTTCTATAAATTAAACACCTTCAAAAATTTCTATTTTGTTGCCTTCTTGCAATTTAACAATTGCTTTCTTCTGGTCAGAAGTTTTTCCTGCTGTTTTACCCATTCTGCGCCATTTTCCAGGAACAATCATGGTATTTACTTTTTCAACTTTTACCTTGAAAAGCTTTTCTACAGCTTCTTTAATTTGAGTTTTATTAGCACGCAAATCTACCATAAAAGTATACTTGTTTTCAGCTACCGCTGCCATGCTTTTTTCAGTGATAACAGGTCTCTTAATAACATCTCTTAAATCCATTACGCCAGCACCTCCTCAACACGAGCTACGGCATCCTTAGTGATAACCAGCTTATCATGTTTCAACAAGTCATAAGCATTAAGATCTTTAGCAGCAGCAGAGCTGATTCCAGGAATGTTTTGAGAAGCTCTTTGCACATTTTTGCAGCCATCAGTGGTTACTAAAAGGGCTTTTCTGTCAACATTCAAGTTCTTCAGAATTGCTACCATAGCTTTTGTTTTAACTTCCGGCAGTTCAAAATTATCTAAAACAATAATATTATTTTCCTGTACTTTAGAGGATAGAGCAGATTTAACTGCCAATCTTCTTACTTTCTTAGGAACAGTAAAATTATAGCTCCGTGGCTGAGGACCAAATGTTGTTCCTCCTCCTACCCACAATGGGGAACGAATGCTGCCCGCACGAGCCCGGCCAGTTCCTTTTTGTTTCCAAGGTTTTCTTCCTCCGCCTCTTACAAAAGATCTAGTCTTTGTAGCATGAGTGCCTTGTCTTTTATTCGCTAACTGCATTCTTACAACTGAGTGCAGTACATATTCATTCACATCAACTCCAAAGATTTCATCATTCAGCTCTATTTCACTGACTTTTTCTCCTTGGATATTCAGTACATCTACCTTTGGCATTATTTTTCCTCCTTTCCTCCAGAGAAACTATTTTATATTCTTTACAGTTTGTTTAACTGTTAATAGGCAACCTTTAACCCCAGGTACAGAACCTTTAATTAAAAGAAGATTTCTCTGAGCATCTACTTTTACAACAAGTAGCTTTTGAATCGTTACTTTTTCATTTCCCAGCCGTCCTGACATCTTTCTGCCCGGCAAAACTCTTGCCGGAGTTCTTCCGCCTAAAGATCCAGTAGGTCTATGTCTTAAAGATACACCGTGAGACATTGGTCCGCGGGAGAAGCCCCATCTCTTAATTACGCCGGCATAACCTTTACCTTTAGTTAAACCAGTTACATCAACATATTCACCTTCGGCAAATACATCTTCAAGTCTGATTTCCTGTCCAAGCTGGTAATCAGCAGTATTAGGATATTTAAATTCTTTTAAATATTTTGTAGCTGCTACACCAGCCTTAGCAAAATGTCCTTTTTGCGGTTTATTAACCTTTTTTTCTTTAATTGCACCAAAACCTAATTGCAAAGCATTGTATCCGTCTGTTTCTTCATTTCTTATCTGGGTAACAACACAAGGTCCTGTTTCAATTACTGTTACAGGAATAACTTTTCCGTTTTCATCAAAAATTTGTGTCATACCTAGTTTTTTTCCTAATAGTCCTTTAGCCATTATCTTTTCCACCTCCTCTTCTTAGAGCTTAATTTCGATATCCACTCCAGCTGGCAAATCAAGACGCATTAAAGCATCTACAGTTTTTGGAGTAGGACTTAAAATATCAATTAGTCTCTTATGAGTTCTCATTTCAAATTGTTCACGAGAATCTTTATGAACATGGGGTGATCTCAGAACAGTATAAACACTTTTTTCTGTTGGCAGCGGAATAGGTCCTGAAACAACCGCCCCAGTTTTATTCGCAGTTTCCACAATTTTTTGTGCAGATTGATCTAAAATTTTATGATCAAAGGCTTTCAGCCTGATTCTGATTTTTTGTTTACTCATTATATGATTTCCTCCTTTTGCGCCCGATTAAAACAGACATTCTCCATGAGAATTCTCCCAGTCCCCACTGGCAACCTCTCACTTCATCACAACCATAACAATCCGTAAATGCGGCAGCTTGTTTACCACAAGCTGCCTGTTATTTTTTCTACTCAATAATTTCAGTTACAACACCAGCGCCTACTGTACGGCCGCCTTCACGAATAGCGAAACGCAGTCCTACTTCCATAGCGATGTTTGTAATCAATTCCATTTCTGCTGTAATGTTGTCCCCTGGCATTACCATTTCTACTCCTTCAGGCAGATTTACTACACCAGTTACGTCTGTTGTTCTAAAATAAAATTGTGGTCTGTATCCTGTGAAGAATGGAGTATGACGTCCTCCTTCTTCTTTTTTCAATACATAAAATTGAGCTTTAAATTTTGTATGCGGAGTTATTGTTCCCGGTTTTGCCAATACTTGTCCTCTTTGGATTTCTTTTTTGTCTATACCACGAAGCAATACCCCTACGTTGTCTCCTGCTTCTGCGCTGTCCAACAGCTTACGGAACATTTCCAATCCTGTTGCTACTGATTTCTTAGGCTTTTCAGATAATCCTACGATTTCTACTTCTTCGCCTACTTTAATCATACCTCTTTCTACTCTTCCTGTTGCTACTGTTCCACGTCCTGTAATTGTGAAGATATCTTCCACCGGCATCAAGAAGTTCTTGTCAATATCTCTTTCAGGAGTTGGGATGTATCTGTCTATTTCGTCCATCAATTCCCAAATAGGTCCGCAGCTTGGACAATCTCTTTTGCCGCAGCCGCATTCCAAAGCTTTTAATCCTGAACCCTTTACGATTGGAATATCGTCTCCTGGGAATTCATATTGAGATAATAATTCTCTGATTTCCATTTCTACCAATTCAAGAAGTTCTTCGTCATCTACCATGTCTACCTTGTTCATCCATACTACGATATATGGCACACCTACTTGTCTTGCCAAAAGAATGTGTTCTCTTGTTTGCGGCATTGGACCGTCTGCTGCTGATACTACCAAGATCGCACCGTCCATTTGTGCTGCTCCTGTAATCATGTTCTTTACATAGTCAGCATGGCCCGGACAGTCTACGTGAGCATAGTGTCTTGTATCTGTTTCATATTCTACGTGAGCTGTAGAGATCGTAATACCTCTTTCTCTTTCTTCAGGAGCTTTGTCGATTTGATCAAATGCTTGGAAATCTGCTTTCCCTGCTGTTGACAATACTCTTGTTATCGCTGCTGTTGTTGTTGTTTTACCATGGTCAACGTGACCTATTGTTCCTATATTAACATGTGGTTTTGTTCTTTCATATTTTTGCTTTGCCATTCTTTCTTTTCCTCCTTACGCATTTTTACTGCTAATAATTGTTTCTGCAACATGACGAGGAACTGGTTCATAATCAGCAATTTCCATTGAATAAGTTCCACGTCCTTGGGTTCTTGATCTCAAATCAGTTGCATATCCGAACATTTCACCTAGTGGTACTCTGGCATTGATTGCCTGAATTCCGCCTGGGCGAGGTTCCATACCTTCGATTCTGCCACGGCGTGAGTTAAGGTCTCCCATAACGTCACCCATGTATTCTTCAGGCATCAAAACTTCAACCTTCATAATTGGTTCTAAAAGCTGCGGATTAGCTTTTAAGCATCCGGATTTCATAGCCATAGATCCTGCAATCTTAAAGGCCATTTCAGATGAGTCAACATCATGATAAGATCCGTCAAACAGAGTTACGCGAATATCAATCAATTGATATCCTGCCAATACTCCGTTTTCCATTGCTTCTTTACAGCCAGCTTCAACAGCTGGAATATATTCACGAGGAATCGCTCCTCCGACAATTTTATTAACAAATTCAAATCCTGAACCTCTTTCCATCGGCTCAAGTTTCAACCAAACATGACCATATTGTCCACGTCCACCTGATTGACGAACGAATTTACCTTCTATATCAGTAGGAGTAGTGATTGATTCTCTGTAAGCAACCTGTGGCTTGCCGACATTTGCTTCTACCTTAAATTCACGCAATAAACGGTCAACAATGATTTCCAAGTGCAATTCACCCATACCGGAAATAATCGTTTGGCCAGTTTCTTCTTCAGTATGTGTTCTGAAGGTAGGGTCCTCTTCTGCCAGTCTGGCAAGAGAAATGCCCAGCTTTTCCTGGTCAGCTTTAGTTTTTGGTTCAATAGCAACTGAAATAACCGGTTCTGGGAATTCCATTGATTCCAAGATTACAGGGCTTTTATCATCACATAAAGTATCACCTGTGCCGGTATCCTTCAAGCCAACACCAGCAGCAATATCTCCGGCATAAACCTCTGATATTTCTTCACGGTGGTTAGCATGCATCTGCAAAATACGTCCCATTCTTTCTTTTTTGCCCTTAGTGGAATTGAAGACGTATGAACCAGCTTTTAAAGTACCGGAATAAACTCTGAAGAAAGTAAGCTTTCCAACGAACGGGTCAGCCATAACCTTGAAAGCCAAAGCTGAGAATGGTTCACTGTCACTGCTTGGACGTTCAGTTTCTTCCCCAGTATCAGGATTAACTCCTTTAATTGGAGGAATATCTGTCGGTGCAGGCATATACTCAACTACTGCATCAAGCAAAGCCTGAACCCCTTTGTTTTTGAAAGAAGAACCGCAAAGCATAGGAACGATTTTATTTTGTACTGTACCGATCCGAAGCGCTTTATTGATTTCATCAACAGTCAGTTCTTCGCCTTCCAAATATTTCATCATTAAATCTTCATCAAGGTCAGCAACAGCTTCCAGCAACGCATTTCTGTACTCTTCTGCCTGATCCTTCAATTCATCCGGTATAGCTGTATGTTCACTGGTTGTTCCCAAATCATCAGTAAAAACAACAGCTTCCATTCTTATAAGATCAACAAATCCTTTAAATTGGTCTTCTGCTCCAATAGGGATTTGAATTGGCACCGCATTAGCACCTAAACGATTTTTCAGCATGCCTACAGCTCTGAAGAAATCAGCACCTGTACGGTCCATTTTATTTACATAAGCAATACGCGGTACACCATATTTATCAGCTTGACGCCATACAGTTTCAGACTGAGGTTCAACCCCGCCTACAGAGCAAAATACTGCTACAGAGCCATCTAAAACTCTTAAAGATCTTTCAACTTCCACTGTGAAGTCCACGTGTCCTGGCGTATCTATAATATTAATTCTATGACCTTTCCATTGAGCAGTTGTTGCAGCAGAGGTGATTGTAATACCTCTTTCCTGTTCTTGAACCATCCAGTCCATAGTCGCTGCACCATCATGTACTTCCCCAATCTTATGAACCCTTCCTGTATAGAAAAGGATTCTTTCAGTTGTTGTAGTTTTACCTGCATCAATATGCGCCATAATTCCTATATTTCTAGTCTTTTCCAAAGGGAATTGTCTGGCCAACGGTACCCCTCCTCTTATTTTTCAACCTAATTGCTTAAAGACTACCAGCGATAATGAGCAAATGCTTTATTAGCCTCAGCCATTTTATGAGTATCTTCTCTTTTCTTAACAGCTGCTCCAGTACCATTAGCTGCATCTAGAATTTCTCCAGCTAATCTTTCACACATTGTTTTTTCATTTCTAGCACGAGAATAATTAACTAACCAACGAATACCCAAAGCAGTTTTTCTGTCAGGACGAACTTCTACAGGGACCTGGTAAGTAGAACCGCCCACTCTTCTTCCTCTTACTTCTAGAATTGGCATGATATTTTTCATAGCTTCATCTAATACTTCCAAAGGATCTTTACCGGTTTTTTCTTTTATAATATCAAATGCACCGTATAATATAGATTCTGCTATACCTTTTTTACCATCCAACATAATTTTATTGATTATCTTAGTTACTAATTTATCTCCATAAATAGGGTCAGCCAAAACTTCTCTTTTTGCTACAGGACCTTTTCTTGGCATTGTTTTCCCCCCTTTTCTTTAATTTTTTATTTCTTCTTAAGCTTTTGGTTTTTTAGCTCCATATTTAGAACGACTTTGCATTCTCTTTTGTACACCAGCTAAATCTAAAGCTCCTCTGACAATATGATATCTTACCCCTGGAAGGTCTTTTACTCTTCCGCCTCTTACAAGCACAACGCTATGCTCCTGTAAGTTATGACCAATACCCGGAATATAAGCTGTTACCTCTATCCCGTTAGTAAGTCTTATTCTGGCAACTTTACGAAGTGCGGAGTTAGGTTTTTTAGGAGTTGTAGTATATACCCTAGTACAAACGCCTCTTTTTTGAGGACAATTCTTCAATGCAGGTGCTGTTGATTTATCTACAATTTGTTTTCTACCTTTTCTTACTAATTGATTAATTGTAGGCACTTTCAGCCACCTCCTTTCTCAAGTATAAATATTTAAATTTTTTGCCCCTTTGCTCCTGATAAAGAAAGGGGCATTATTTACTTTAGTTTTTCATCAAAGCAGCAGCTGCTGCTTTGACTTCAATACCGCAGGCTTCTCCTAATTGCTGCATAGTTTCCATGGTAACAACAGGAATATTCTTTTCCTGACAAAGCTCTAATAAGGGCCGTAAAATATATTTTTCAGCATCGTCGGCAATATAGACAATTTCTGCCTGACCACGCTCAACTGCTTTTAAAGTTTGTCTCGTTCCCACTGTTTTTTTATCTGCTTGCTGTAACCTTAAAGGTGACATTTCATACAACTTCCTTTCTCATTAAATCAGCGATAGAAAGAGGTAAGAAATCTGACACACTAGTATATTTTAACATTAGAAATTAATAGTGTCAAGGTTTTTACTCATTTTCTTTATTTTTTTCTTCTTCCGCTTCCACAACTTCATCTTTTACACTGATATCATGGTAATACGGCATCCCTGTACCAGCAGGAACCAGCTTACCAATGATTACATTTTCCTTCAATCCTAAAAGATTATCTGACTTGCCTTTAATAGCCGCATCAGTTAAGACTCTGGTTGTTTCCTGGAATGATGCTGCTGAAAGGAAACTGTCAGTAGCTAAAGAAGCTTTAGTAATTCCTAAAAGAACCGGTTTACCTTGAGCAGGCTCCCCGCCGGTAGCCAAAGCTTTATTATTTTCCTCAGTAAAAATAAATTTATCTATCAACTCTCCCGGAAGCATTGAAGTATCTCCTGACTCTTCAACTTTAATCTTCCGCAGCATCTGACGAACAATTACTTCGATATGCTTATCATTGATCTCAACACCTTGAGATTTATAAACATCCTGAACACCTTGCAGCAGGTATTTTTGAACTCCGCCTACACCTTTAATTTTTAAAATATCATGCGGATTAACAGAGCCTTCAGTTAATTGGTCTCCGGCCTGAACATAATCACCGTCACTAACCAGAATACGAGAACCATACGGAGTTAAATATTCTTTGCTTTCCAATTCACCGGTTATCACTATTTCCCGCTGATTTTTATGTTCACGCAATTCAACTTTTCCAGTATGTTCGCTGATAATTGCCTGTCCTTTTGGTTTTCTGGCTTCAAAAAGTTCTTCTACCCGCGGCAAACCTTGAGTAATATCATCTCCGGCAACCCCACCGGTATGGAAGGTTCTCATAGTCAGCTGAGTACCAGGCTCGCCGATTGACTGAGCAGCGATGACCCCAACAGATTCTCCTACTTCAACCATCTTGCCGGTAGCCAGGTTTCTGCCATAGCATCTCGTACATACGCCATATTTAGATTCACAGGTCAAAACCGATCTGATGCCAATAGCTTCTATTGGTTTTACATCTGTTTCCCCAGCTTCACGAGCTGCCATTATTTCTTTATTGATATTTTCAATCATCTTCGCTTTTTCGTCAGTAATCTCTTCATTGTATTCCAGAATCACCTGACCATTGCGCGGATCAAGAACCTCTTCACAGGTTACCCGTCCAACGATTCTGTCTATCAGACCTTCAATTATCTGATTGCCCTTGATCAAGGAAGTTGCTTTAATGCCCTCATGAGTTCCGCAGTCTTCTTCTCTGACCATTACATCCTGAGCTACATCAACAAGTCTTCTGGTCAAATATCCTGAATCCGCTGTTCTTAGAGCCGTATCAGCTAATCCCTTTCTGGCCCCATGAGTAGAAATAAAGTATTCCAATACAGTAAGTCCCTCACGGAAATTTGATTTAATAGGCACGTCAATGATCTTACCGGAAGGATCAGCCATCAAGCCACGCATACCGGCCAATTGACGGATTTGCTGGATATTACCGCGAGCTCCGGAAATCGCCATCATATATACTGGATTTAATTCATTGAAGTTCTCCAGCATAGCTTCAGTAACTTCAGTATTGGCTTTAGTCCAAATATTGATTACTTTATCATAACGCTCATCTTCAGTAATCAAACCGCGGCGGTATTGCTGCTCTGTCTTAGCAACCTTCTTTTCCGCCTCATTTAAAAGATCCTTTTTCTTTTCAGGTACCTTGATATCACTGACCGCAATCGTCATTCCGGCTTTAGTAGAATAAGTAAAGCCCAAATGCTTAATCTTATCCAAAGTCTTCGAAGTAACGCTGGTGCCAAATAATCTAAAGCATTGGTCAATAATTTTACCTAATTTCTTTTTATCAACCAAATAATCAATAAATTCCATATCCTCAGGCAAGGCTTCATTAAAAATCAAACGGCCCAGAGTAGTTTCTGCCAGTTTGCTGCCCGGAGCAGGCAAGACCTTTTTGCCGTAAGGACGAATTTTAATTTTGGCCTGTAGATTCAGCAGTCCGGCATCATAAGCCAGCATAGCTTCATCCAAATCCTTAAAGACCATACCCTCGCCCTTAACATTATCACGTTCACAGGTTAAATAATAGCAGCCTAAAACCATATCCTGAGTAGGAGTAGAAATAGGTTTGCCATTAGCCGGTGAAAGAATGTTATTAGCTGCCAGCATCAATATTCTGGCCTCTGACTGTGCTTCAGCTGAAAGCGGAAGATGGACTGCCATTTGGTCACCGTCAAAGTCAGCATTATAGGCTGTACATACCAGAGGATGCAGCTGCAGAGCACGCCCTTCAACCAATATCGGCTCAAAAGCCTGAATGCCTAAGCGGTGCAGAGTCGGTGCCCGATTCAGCATAACAGGATGTTCTTTAATGACTTCTTCCAGCACATCCCATACTTCCGGCTTTAATTTTTCCACCATTCTCTTAGCACTCTTTATATTATGCGCAAAGCCCTTATCTACCAGGTTTTTCATAACAAACGGCTTGAACAGTTCCAGAGCCATTTCCTTCGGCAGACCGCATTGATTCATTTTTAAATTCGGTCCGACTACAATAACAGAACGTCCTGAGTAATCCACCCGTTTTCCCAGCAGGTTCTGACGGAAACGACCCTGCTTTCCTTTCAGCATATCGCTTAAGGATTTCAATGGGCGATTGCCAGGTCCCGTTACCGGACGGCCTCTTCTGCCATTATCAATTAAAGCATCAACCGCTTCCTGCAGCATTCTTTTTTCATTGCGTACAATTATATCAGGTGCACCCAATTCCAGCAAACGCTTCAAACGATTATTACGGTTGATAACCCGGCGGTATAAATCATTCAGGTCAGACGTAGCAAACCGTCCGCCATCCAGCTGAACCATTGGCCGAAGCTCCGGCGGAATAACGGGAACTACATCCATGATCATCCACTCAGGCTTATTCGGTGACTTACGGAAGGACTCTACTACCTCCAGCCTTCTGATGGCTCTCACTTTTCTCTGGCCGCTGGCTTCTTTTAATTCCCGTCTAAGCTCAATATTCAATTCTTCTAAATCTATTTCCTGAAGCAAATATTTAACAGCTTGAGCACCCATTTCTGCTGCAAAATCTTCCCCATATTTTTCTCTGGCCTCAATATATTCGCTTTCACTCAAAAGCTGCTTTTTCATCAGCGGAGTATCGCCCGGATCAATAACTATATAAGATACAAAATAAAGTACCTTTTCCAGGGATCTCGGCGACATATCCAGCAAAAGTCCCATCCGGCTCGGTATGCCTTTAAAATACCAAATATGCGAAACAGGAGCTGCAAGCTCAATATGCCCCATTCTCTCACGTCTTACTTTTGAACGAGTTACCTCTACCCCGCAGCGGTCACAGATAACACCTTTATAACGAATTCTCTTATATTTACCGCAATGACATTCCCAGTCCTTTACTGGTCCAAAGATTTTTTCACAAAACAGCCCTTCGCGTTCCGGCTTTAATGTACGATAATTAATGGTTTCCGGTTTTTTCACCTCGCCGCTGGACCAATTCCTAATTTGTTCTGGTGAAGCTAAACCGATTTTTATCGCATCAAAGTAATGTGCATCCATCAAGGGTCCACTCCCCTCTTTATTCTTAATTTTTAACTACCCTATTCATCAGATAAATCATCGGAGTCATCTCCGGCTTCCAAGCCCATAATCTCTTTCATCAAATCATCAGCATTTTCTGTTTCATCCAAATCCAGATCATCGTCTAGATCATCAGCAAGATTATCATCCAATTCATCATCATCAACTACTATATCGCTGGATTTTACATCAGCAGTATCGCCAGTCAGATTAAGCCCTAATTCTTCAGCCTTACCGCCAATATCATCATCCAAATCTCTTTCCTGGGTAAAATCAAAAATCTCTTCTTCATGTGACATAATCTTAACATCTAAACCTAAACTTTGCAATTCTTTTATTAACACCTTAAATGATTCCGGCACTCCAGGTTCCGGTACATTTTCACCCTTAACGATTGCCTCATAAGTCTTAACCCGGCCAACCACATCGTCTGATTTTACAGTCAGTATTTCCTGCAGAGTATAAGCCGCGCCATAAGCCTCCAAAGCCCAAACTTCCATTTCCCCAAATCTTTGTCCGCCGAATTGAGCTTTTCCGCCCAAAGGCTGCTGAGTAACTAAAGAATAAGGACCGGTTGAACGGGCATGAATCTTATCATCTACTAAATGATGCAGCTTCAGCATATAAATATAGCCGACCGTAATTTCGTGGTCAAACGGAAGTCCAGTCCTGCCGTCATAAAGTATGGTCTTACCTGTACGAGGCAGCCCGGCCTTTTCCAAGGTATCCTGAATATCTTCCTCTTTAGCTCCGTCAAAAACAGGAGTTGCAATATGAATGCCCAAGGCTTGCGCCGCCCAGCCAAGATGAGTTTCCAAAACCTGACCGATATTCATCCGGGAAGGCACACCCAAAGGATTCAATACGACCTGAACCGGAGTCCCATCCGGTAAAAACGGCATATCCTCTTCCGGCATGATGCGGGAAACAACCCCTTTATTACCATGACGGCCTGCCATCTTATCACCTTGGGAAATCTTTCTTTTCTGAGCAATATAAACTCTGACTAATTGATTTACTCCCGGAGATAATTCATCGTTATTTTCTCGAGAGAAGATTTTAACATCAACGATCTTGCCGCCTTCACCATGCGGTACGCGTAAAGATGTATCTCTCACTTCACGGGCTTTTTCCCCAAAGATAGCCCGCAGCAGACGTTCTTCTGCCGTTAATTCAGTTTCCCCTTTCGGAGTTACTTTACCGACTAAAATATCCCCTGGCATAACATCAGCCCCAGGACGGATAATTCCCTGTTCATCCAAATCCCTTAATGCATCTTCTCCGACATTAGGAATGTCACGAGTAATTTCTTCAGGACCAAGCTTAGTATCACGTGCTTCTGTCTCGTACTCTTCAATATGTACAGAGGTCAAAACATCTTCCTTTACCAGCTTTTCACTAAGCAAAATAGCATCCTCATAGTTATAACCTTCCCAGGTCATAAAAGCTACTAAAACATTACGTCCCAAAGCTAACTCACCCATATCAGTAGACGGTCCGTCAGCGATTACCGTATTGGCCTTTATCCGCTCACCGCGGGAAACGATTGGCTTCTGGTTAATACAGGTTCCCTGGTTAGAACGGGAAAATTTCAGCAATTTATAGGTATCCAGTTTATCATCATCGGTTCTTACCACAATCTTATCGCCGCTCACATACTCAACTACACCATCATGCTTAGCCACAGCACAGACTCCTGAGTCCTTAGCTGCCGGTCCTTCCATACCTGTCCCTACATACGGAGCCTGAGTTACTAAAAGCGGTACAGCCTGACGCTGCATGTTAGAACCCATCAGTGCTCTGTTCGCATCATCATTTTCCAGAAAAGGAATCATGCCGGTAGCCACACTGACCAGCTGCTTAGGCGATACATCCATCAAATTAACTTCCTGCGGGTTAACCAAAAGATGCTCGTCTTTATAACGAGATAAAACTCTTTCTTCCAGAATTTCACCGGTATCAATATCAAATAAACTGTTAGCCTGAGCTACAATATATTTATCTTCTTCATCAGCCGTCAAATAAACTATTTCATTAGTCACACGGCCATTTTCCACCTTACGGTAAGGGGTTTCAATAAAGCCAAATTCATTTATCCGGCCAAAGGTACTCAAAGAACCGATCAAACCGATATTCGGTCCTTCAGGGGTCTCAATAGGACACATTCTTCCATAGTGAGAATGATGCACATCGCGCACTTCAAATCCGGCTCTTTCCCGGCTCAGTCCGCCTGGTCCCAAAGCACTCAGTCTTCTTTTATGAGTTAATTCAGCCAAAGGATTAGTCTGATCCATAAACTGCGATAACTGACTGCTGCCAAAAAATTCTTTGATTGAAGCCACAACCGGCCGAATATTTATCAGTCCCTGCGGAGAAATATTTTCAGCATCCTGAATCGACATTCTTTCCCGAACTACACGTTCCATTCTGGTAAAGCCGATTCTGAATTGGTTTTGCAGTAATTCTCCTACAGAACGCACTCTTCTATTTCCTAAATGGTCAATATCGTCTGACACATGATCTTCTTTTTCCTTTTGCAAATCAAGAATATAGCGAATACTTGCCAGTATATCCTCTAAAGTCAGCGTCTTAGTATTTTTGTCTATATCAAGCTGTAATTTTTTATTGATCTTATAACGTCCTACTCCTGCTAAATCATATCTTTTATGATCAAAGTACAGAGTATTCAACAAAGTTTTAGCACTGTCAACTGTCGGCGGTTCACCCGGACGCAGACGTTTATATATTTCAATTAAAGCTTCTTGTCGATTGCTTGTACTATCACGTTCCAGAGTATTCCGAATACATTCATTATTATCATACAGCATCATAATCTGATTATTATCTTCATAGCCTAAAGCGCGAAGCAAAATAGTAGCCGGTATCTTTCTGGTACGGTCTATTCTGACAGAAAGCACATCTGAAGCATCAAGCTCCAATTCAAGCCAAGCTCCCCTGTTAGGAATAATGGTAGAAGAAAAGATTTTTTTACCAGTAGTATCAATTTGTTCACTGTAATAAACACCCGGAGAACGAACTAACTGGCTTACAATAACCCGCTCAGCTCCATTGATAATAAATGTACCTTTTTCCGTCATTAAAGGAAATTCTCCCATAAAGACTTCCTGCTCCATAACCACATTGGTTTCCTTATTGCGCAGACGTACTTTAGCCTTAGCCGGAGCTGCAAAGGTAACATCTCTTTCCTTACATTCTTCTACTTGATACTTAGGTTCTCCTAAAGTATAATCAATAAACTCCAAAGATAAATTACCTGTGAAGTCCTGAATAGGAGAAATATCCTGAAAGAGTTCTTTGAGTCCCCGATCTAAAAACCATTGAAAAGACCTTCTCTGAACTTCAATTAAATTAGGTAATTCCAATACTTCTTTTAGACGTGCATAACTAACTCTTTCCCTCTTCCCCGATTGGATTGTGTAAGTCATGAAAATATCACTCCTTATTCTTTTTAATTCCAAAGAAGGAATTGTCGCGCTACTGTCGAATATTTTTAAAAGAAGAAATTCAACATAAAGCGATGTTAAATTTCATATAGCGAATGGAAAAAACAACCTTTGTTCAGGTTGTTAGTTTTCGAATTTTCAATATGACTTCCTTGTTATATTCTTTCGCAAATTAAATATAAATATTCGAGTATGCTGCCACATTATAAAATAATAGCATACTTTTTTTTTTCTGTCAATAATACACAAATTAAACTGATTTGTTTAAAAAAAGGCACTCTCGCGAGTGCCTTTTTCGATTTTAATTTACTATTTCAATTCAACAGAAGCGCCTGCTTCTTCCAATTTAGCTTTGATTTCTTCAGCTTCTTCTTTAGCAGCTCCTTCTTTAACTGGCTTTGGAGCATTATCAACAAGTTCTTTAGCTTCTTTCAAGCCAAGACCTGTGATTTCTCTTACTACTTTAATAACGTTGATTTTTTTGTCTCCAGCAGCAGCTAAGATAACGTCAAATTCAGTTTTTTCAGCAGCACCGCCAGCAGCAGCACCACCAGCAGCAGGAGCAGCCATCATAGCCATAGGAGCAGCTGCAGTAACTCCGAATTTTTCTTCCAATGCTTTTACTAGTTCTGATAATTCAAGAACTGTCATACTTTCAATAGCTTCTAAAATTTGATCTTTTGTCATTTTAATATCCTCCTAAATTTTTATTGATTTTCTTTTTGATTTTTAACAGCGTCAAGCGCATAAACAAGGTTGCGAATAGTACCTTGTAGTACATTGGCAAGACCACGCATAGGGCCTTGCATTGCAGATAACAATTGAGAAAGCAAAACTTCCTTGCTTGGTAATTCAGCCAGATCCTTAACATGAGCTGCATCAATTACCTTGTTATCCAAGATACCTGCTTTTATTTCCAAATTATCGTTTTCTTTAGAAAACTCATTCAGAACTTTTGCTCCTGAAACAGGATCATCATAAGTAAAAGCAAGAGCTACCGGCCCTTCAAGGTAAGAATTAATTTCCTCACTAATTCCTACTTCTTTAGCCGCAATTTTAGTTAAAGTATTTTTCAATACTTTATACTCTACACCAGCTTCACGTAATCTTTTTCTAAGTTCAGTCATTTGAGCTACATTTAATCCACGATAATCAGTTAGAACTACAGATTGAGCTTTTTCTAATTTTTCTTTAATAACTTGAATAGTTTCAGCTTTTTGTTGTGTAGGCATTGTTTCCACCTCCTCATTAACTGGAATTACAAAAAGGAGTCTCTCCCGAGACTCCTTCAGACAGTTCTATAAAAACCGCATTAAGCGATTAGAACATCCTTTTTGAACCTCGGCAGGTGTTTACCATTATGCACTAAGTGCGCCTGCTTTCTACAGTCAAATTTTTATTTGCTTGCTACAATTTTTTGCGGATTAACCGGAACAGCAGGTCCCATAGTTGTAGATAAAGTTACGGAACGAAGATATTGACCCTTAGCAGCTGCCGGTTTAGCTTTAATTAAAGTATCCAACAGAGTAGTAAAGTTTTGCATCAGCTGTTCTTCTGTAAAAGATACTTTGCCGATAGGAGCATGAACTATACCATTCTTTTCAGTCCGGTATTCAATCTTACCAGCTTTGATTTCTTTTACAGCTTTCTCTATATCAAATGTAACAGTTCCTGTCTTAGGATTAGGCATCAAACCGCGTGGTCCCAAGATACGTCCTAATTTACCAACACTGCCCATCATATCAGGTGTTGCAACTGCTACATCAAAGTCCATCCAGCCACCTTGAACTTTAGCAATTAAGTCATCACTACCTACAACATCAGCACCAGCTGCTTCAGCTTCTTTTTCTTTATCGCCTTTAGCAAATACTGCTACCTTAACAGTTCTTCCTGTACCTGCCGGCAAGGAAACAGCTCCTCTTAATTGTTGGTCAGCATGACGCGGATCAACTCCTAATTTTACTGCTATATCAACTGTTTCATCAAATTTTGCAGAGGCTAATTGTTTTACCAATGCTAAAGCTTCAGATGGATCATACAATTTATCTGCTTCAATTTTTTTCAGACTTTCCAAATACTTTTTGCCTTTTTTAGCCATTTTCTTTCCTCCTTGTGGTTATAGCGGAACAGTCCTCCCACCAGAATTTCTTAACCCTCAATAATATCAATGCCCATGCTTCTTGCAGTACCAGCAACCATTCTCATAGCAGCTTCTACGCTAGCAGCATTTAAGTCAGGCATTTTTAATTCAGCAATTTCTCTTACCTTTGATTCCGGTAATTTAGCAACCTTTTTTCTGTTAGGTTCACCGGAAGCAGTTTCCAAACCAGCAGCTTTTTTCAGCAATACAGCAGCCGGAGGAGTTTTAGTGATGAAAGTAAAAGATCTATCATCAAATACTGTAATCTCAACAGGGATTATTAAACCTGCCTGAGAAGCAGTTTTTTCATTATACTCCTTACAGAACGCCATTATATTTACACCATGCTGTCCTAGAGCAGGACCAACCGGTGGTGCCGGATTTGCTTTACCTGCCGGTACTTGTAGTTTAATTATACCTACTACTTTTTTTGCCATAAGGCCCACCTCCTCAATTTATAATTTTTCTACCTGGAAGTAATCCAATTCCATAGGAATATCTCTTCCAAACATAGAAACTAGCACTTTTAATCTTGCTTTTTCTGCATTAATTTCCTGAATAACGGCAACAAAATCTTCAAATGGTCCACTAATGACCTTTACGGTTTCTCCAACTTCAAATGGTATCTTGGTTTTTACTTCCTCAATACCCATTTGTTTAAGTATACCTTTAACCTCACTATCCTTAAGAGGGATGGGCTTTGATCCAGAACCTACAAAACCGGTAACTCCAGGCGTATTGCGAATAACATACCAGGAATCATCAGTCATTATCATTTCAATCAAAACATATCCGGGGAAAACCTTTTTTTTACTAACCTTCTTTTTCCCATCTTTTATTTCCTCTTCTTCTTCTACGGGAACAAGAATTTGAAAAATTTTATCTTCCATAGCCATAGAATCGATCTTTTTTTCAATGTTAGTCTTAACCTTGTTTTCATACCCTGAATATGTATGAATCACATACCATTTTTTCTCCATTCAAAAGGGACTGCTGTAGTCCCTCCCCCCCCTCTACTTAATAGTTGCATATAGAAGAGAAAAAATACCGTCAGCAATACCTAAAAAGACAGCTAAAATTATTACTGTCACAAGAACTACTATTGTTTGTGTAGTCAGAGTTTTCCGAGAAGGCCAAGTAACTTTTTTCAGTTCTGTTTTCACTTCTTGAAAAAACTTGCCTATCTTAGGAGCTTGCCTACGTGTTTTTACATCTTTTTTAGTTTCAGGCTTTGCTACTGTTTTATTCTTTTCTGCCAATCACTCCACACCCTTCATTAACCTATTTGGTTTCCTTGTGCAAAGTATGAGCACCACAGAATTTACAATATTTTTTTAATTCCATTCTATCTGGATTATTTTTTTTGTTTTTCATTGTACTATAATTTCTTCTTTTGCATTTTGTACATTCCATACTAGCTATTACCCGCATAAAAGACACCTCCCCAAACTCACCGTTTATTCACTATTATTCACTTAAAAATTGTCACTTAATACAATTTATCATACTTTTTTCTAGGTGTCAAGCAAAAAAAAATAAAACTGGCAGAAAAATTTCCGCCAGTTTATTTTTTACTCAATAATTTCAGTTACAACACCAGCGCCTACTGTACGGCCGCCTTCACGAATAGCGAAACGCAGTCCTACTTCCATAGCGATGTTTGTAATCAATTCCATTTCTGCTGTAATGTTGTCCCCTGGCATTACCATTTCTACTCCTTCAGGCAGATTTACTACACCAGTTACGTCTGTTGTTCTAAAATAAAATTGTGGTCTGTATCCTGTGAAGAATGGAGTATGACGTCCTCCTTCTTCTTTTTTCAATACATAAAATTGAGCTTTAAATTTTGTATGCGGAGTTATTGTTCCCGGTTTTGCCAATACTTGTCCTCTTTGGATTTCTTTTTTGTCTATACCACGAAGCAATACCCCTACGTTGTCTCCTGCTTCTGCGCTGTCCAACAGCTTACGGAACATTTCCAATCCTGTTGCTACTGATTTCTTAGGCTTTTCAGATAATCCTACGATTTCTACTTCTTCGCCTACTTTAATCATACCTCTTTCTACTCTTCCTGTTGCTACTGTTCCACGTCCTGTAATTGTGAAGATATCTTCCACCGGCATCAAGAAGTTCTTGTCAATATCTCTTTCAGGAGTTGGGATGTATCTGTCTATTTCGTCCATCAATTCCCAAATAGGTCCGCAGCTTGGACAATCTCTTTTGCCGCAGCCGCATTCCAAAGCTTTTAATCCTGAACCCTTTACGATTGGAATATCGTCTCCTGGGAATTCATATTGAGATAATAATTCTCTGATTTCCATTTCTACCAATTCAAGAAGTTCTTCGTCATCTACCATGTCTACCTTGTTCATCCATACTACGATATATGGCACACCTACTTGTCTTGCCAAAAGAATGTGTTCTCTTGTTTGCGGCATTGGACCGTCTGCTGCTGATACTACCAAGATCGCACCGTCCATTTGTGCTGCTCCTGTAATCATGTTCTTTACATAGTCAGCATGGCCCGGACAGTCTACGTGAGCATAGTGTCTTGTATCTGTTTCATATTCTACGTGAGCTGTAGAGATCGTAATACCTCTTTCTCTTTCTTCAGGAGCTTTGTCGATTTGATCAAATGCTTGGAAATCTGCTTTCCCTGCTGTTGACAATACTCTTGTTATCGCTGCTGTTGTTGTTGTTTTACCATGGTCAACGTGACCTATTGTTCCTATATTAACATGTGGTTTTGTTCTTTCATATTTTTGCTTTGCCATTCTTTCTTTTCCTCCTTAATAATATGTAAAAAAAGAGTGTAAAATAAAAAAATAGTCTGCTGGAGCCTACGACCGGGATTGAACCGGTGACCTTATCCTTACCAAGGATACGCTCTGCCGACTGAGCTACGCAGGCTTGCTTTTTCATTTTGAACAAGGATGCTTATCAGATATTTATCCTTCTAAAAACAAATGGTGGAGAGGGAAGGATTCGAACCTTCGAAGGCGGAGCCAACAGATTTACA
>JBJDXG010000087.1:0-5192 GCA_051866555.1 bacterium
TTCTATTTCCGGTATAAGTGAGCTACGCTTGATAGCCTGAGAAACAGTTTGATAAGTCAGGGTATAGAGCTCCTTTTCTTCGCTGAATCTGATTTCAGTTTTAGTGGGATGAACATTAACATCAATCGTTTCCGGTTCTATGGTAAAATTAAGCACGACAACAGGATACTTGCGAATCAGCATATATCCCTTAAAGGCCTCTTCCACAGCCCGGCTGATAAGCCTGTCCTTAATATACCGTCCGTTGACAAAGAAAATCATGCCGCTGCGATTGCTTTTATAGTTGACCGGTTTGCCGACATAGCCGGTCAAGGTTATTCTTTCCGAGGCGGTGTTTACCGGCAGCATATTTTCAGCCATTTGTTTGCCAAAAACATTAAAAATAACCTCCTCCAAAGAGCCGCTGCCGGAGGAAAACAGCACCTGACGGCCATTATGGGTAAGCCGCAGGGACAAATCAGGATAGGCTAAGGATATTCGGTTGACCAAATCAATGATATGCCCCATCTCGGTCGCTCCGGAGCGGAGATATTTCAGCCGGGCCGGAGTATTGAAAAACAAATCTCTCACGGTAACCGTTGTCCCGTCAGGACAGCCGGCTGCCTTAATTTCTTTAATCTCCCCGCCGACAGCCTTAAGATAAGTACCGGACAAATCATCTCTCGTTTTAGTCGTTATCTCTAAAAGAGAGACTGCCGCAATGCTGGGCATAGCCTCCCCTCTGAAGCCAAGAGTATGAATCCGGAATAAATCATCTGCGCTGCGGATTTTGCTGGTAGCGTGTCTTTCCAAGGCCAGAACGACATCCTGCTTAATCATACCGCAGCCGTTATCCGTAACCTTAATTAATTTAGATCCGCTTTCCTCAATCTCAATGCTTATCTGACTCGCTCCGGCATCAACTGCATTTTCCAGCAATTCCTTAACGACAGCAGCCGGACGTTCTATAACTTCTCCGGCAGCTATTTTATTAGCTACTGCTTCATCAAGAATTTGAATTTTTCCTTCCATTTTTTCTCCCTAACCTTGCTTGAAAGCTTTTTTCTGCAATTCATATAATTTATTTATCGCCTCTAAAGGAGTCATAGCCAGAACATCCAGCTCTCTCAGCTCACTCAGCACTGAGTTATCAGGCTCAGCCAACAAAGACATCTGAACCGGTTTTTCCTCCTCCTTTTTCTGCAAAGGTTCTGTTTCCTGCCTGCTTTCCTTTTCCAGCTCATGCAGTAATTCAGCAGCCCGCTTTAAAAGTGAAGCAGGCAGCCCTGCCAGCTTGGCAACGTGTACCCCATAGCTGCGGTCTACTTTTCCGGGCACTATTTTTCTTAAAAAAATAATCTCTCCCTTTTCTTCCTTAACCGCTACACTGTAATTCTCTACCCGTTCCAGCTTATCTGCCAGTTCAGTCAGCTCATGATAATGGGTAGCAAAAAGAGTTCTGGCCTGAAGCTTTTTCTGCAAATATTCTACCGCCGCCCAGGCAATGCTTAAGCCGTCATAGGTACTGGTTCCCCGGCCTATTTCATCGAGAATGATAAAGCTCTTCCTGGTCGCATTGCTGAGAATATTAGCCAGCTCCTGCATTTCTACCATAAACGTACTCTGACCAGTTATGATATCATCCGCCGCTCCAATTCTGGTAAAAATTCGGTCTACCAAGCCTATTTTAGCCATTTTAGCCGGTACGAAGGAACCGATTTGGGCTAAAAGAATGATCAGAGCCGTCTGGCGCATATAGGTTGATTTGCCTGCCATATTAGGCCCGGTCAAGAGCAGCAGCTCATTTTCCTGATGATTTAAAAGAGTATCATTAGGGACAAAAAGCTGCTCGCTTTGCAAACGCTCAATAACTAAATGACGGCCCTCCTGAATGATTATCTCTTCCCCATTATCCACTGTCGGTTTACAGTAATTATAATTTAAAGCAACCTCGCTCAAGGACAAAAGAACATCTAATTCAGCTGCTGTTTTAGCCGTTTTCTGCACCCTTTTCATCTCTTGAGCAGTTTTTTCCCTGATTTCAGTAAACAATCTGTATTCCAGATCAATTAATTTTTCCTCTGCTCCCAAAAGCAGCTCTTCATATTCCTTTAATTTTTCCGTAACATAGCGTTCTCCGTTAGCTAAGGTCTGCTTTCTCAGATAATAATCCGGCACCAGACCGATATTGCTTTTGCTTACCTCCAGATAATAGCCGAATACCCGATTAAAGCCTATTTTTAAATTGCGTATGCCGGTTTTCGCCTTTTCCTCAGCTTCCAGCTCTTTCAGCCAGATCTTGCCGTTTATTTGAGCCTCTTTAAGCCTATCTACTTCCTGACTGTAACCCGGTTTTATAATGCCTCCTTCCCGTACTGAAACAGGAGGCTCTTCATTAACAGAAGCAGTTATCAGAGCGTTAAGCTCAGACAAGCAGTCAAGATTTTCTTCCAGAAACTTCAGCCGACTGCTTTTTGCCTTACTAAGCAGAGCCTTTATCTTAGGAAGAACGGTCAGAGAATCCCGCAGCATAAGGAGGTCTCGGGCGTTAGCCGTCCCGTAAGCTATCTTAGTCATAAGGCGTTCTAAATCATAGACATTTTTCAGGTTTTCTTTCAGATCCTCCCGCAGAAAAACATTATTGATGAGTTCCTCTATGGAATCTAATCTCAGGTTGATATCCTTGATATTCAATAAAGGCTGCTCTATCCATTGCTGCAGCATTCTGCCGCCCATCGAGGTAACGGTTCTGTCCAATGCCCAAAAAACCGTCCCCTTTTTCTTCCGGTCATGCATCGTTTTAGACAGCTCCAGATTCTTTCTGGTGACAGGGTCCAGCACCATATATGTACCTGTTGAATAAGGCACCAGCTTGGTAATATGCTGCAAAGAGCATTTCTGCGTCATTTTAAGATAAGCCAAAAGGCCTCCGGCAGCCGACACAGCCAGAGATAAGCCGTCACAGCCGACTAGGGATTTGAGACCAAAATGCTCTGTCAAACATAAAGAGGCAGAAGCGAATTGAAAATCCCGATCTTCCACGTAAGAAATTAAACAAAACTGCTTAAGCAGGCTTTTTAAATCTTCAGCACAGTCATCAGCCAGCACACATTCAGCCGGCTGCAGACGGATGATTTCCTCAGTAAGCTTAGTTAAAGCATCCTCCCCTTTTATTTCCGTAGTAAGAAATTCGCCGGTAGAAACATCGACCGTAGCCAGACCGTATTCCTTACCGGAAGCAAAAACGGCAATCAGAAAATTATTCGTCTTTTCCTCCAGCATTTGATTGTCCAAAATCGTACCCGGAGTTATTATTCGGATAACGTCCCTTTTAACTATCCCCTTAGCCTGCTTAGGATCTTCCATTTGCTCACAGACAGCAATTTTATAGCCCTTCTCAATCAAACGGGCTATATAGCTGTCGGCTGAATGGTACGGTACGCCGCACATAGGTATTTTGCCCTGCTCACCGCCGTCCCTGGAGGTTAAAGTAATCTCTAATTCACGTGAAGCCAGCAGCGCATCATCCAAAAACATTTCATAAAAATCGCCTAAGCGAAAGAATAAAATACAGTCCTGGTGCTGCTGCTTGATATTCGTATATTGCTGCATCATCGGTGTCATTACAAGATCTCTCCTACTATCAGCCAGGATTTAGCTTCAGTGATTTTTACCTTTACCAGCTTGCCGATCAAATCACTGCTGCCCTCAACAATGACTACCTTATTAGTTCTTGTGCGGCCGCATAATTTAGCCGGGTCTTTTTCACTCGGCCCTTCAATCAAGAGCTCAACCTCCTGCCCTTCCAGCTTCTGATTGATTTCATAGGCTATTTTTTCCTGCAAATTCATCAGTTCCTTTAAACGAGCCTTTTTAATTTCTTCAGGCACCTGGTTTGGCATCTTGGCTGCCCTCGTTCCCGGACGCGGAGAATAAATCAGAGTATGAGCCATATCAAAGCGGACTTCAGCAAAAAAGTCCAGCAGGTTTTTAAAATTCTCATCTGACTCGCCGGGAAAACCAACAATAACATCTGTCGTTATGCTGGCTTCGGGCAGAACGAGACGGATATAGCTGATTAACTCCTTAAAATCACTGACCGTATATCCCCGGTTCATCTCCCGCAGAATTTTATCATCGCCGTACTGAACCGGCAGGTGAAAATGCTCGCAGACCTTATCCAGCCTTTTCACTGCATCGACCACAGCCCTAGTCATGTCACGCGGATGCGGACTGGTATATCGAATACGCTTGATTCCCGGAATCCTGTTGACCGCTTCTAAAAGATCGACAAAATCGACCTCCTCCGGCAGATCCTTGCCATAGGCATTTACATTCTGCCCTAAAAGAGTTATCTCCTGATAGCCTTCACCGGCTAACTGTTCTATTTCATTGATAATATCCTTCAGCTGTCTGCTTTTTTCCGGCCCTCTGACATAAGGCACTATACAGTAAGAACAGAAATTAGTACAGCCGTAAATTATAGAAACATAGGCAGAAACCCCATTTCCTTCCCTCTGTACCGGCAGTCCTTCAACGATAGCTTTGCTGCCCTTTTCCCAGACTGCCAGAGCCTTTTGATGCGTTTTTTCCACCTGCTCCAGGAGTTCAGGAAACTCATGGATATTATGAGTGCCGAAGAGTATATCGATATGCGGATAATGCTTTTTTAAATACTCCATATCCTTCTGCACCATACAGCCGCAGACAGCTAAGATAAGCCCCGGACGGCTGCTTTTTAAATGCTTTATTTCTCCTATCTTGCCGTAAACCTTATTTTCCGCACTTGCACGCACACTGCAAGTATTTAAAATGATCAAATCAGCCTGATTCATCGCCTCGGCCGGTGCATAGCCTCTTTCCAGGAGCATTCCGGCTAAGATCTCCGAATCATTCTTATTCATCTGACAGCCATAATTGATGATCTTAAACAATTTCTTTTTCAGTTTCATCTAAACTAATTCCTCCGTTGTTTCCGACAGCAGCTCTAAATTCTGCGTTTTTTGCCTATAAAGACTTTTTTTATAAATTATGGTAAAATTGAATAGAGCAAGGTGTTACCCGCACCCTGCTCTAAAAAATTGAATAAAGGAGGTGAAGCCGATGTACCTAGAAATAGGAAACGTTAAAATCTATATTTCTAGTAAACTTTTGCTGACAATCTATATAATAGCAAAAGTTTGCGGCTAAACCGAGTTCCTTTACTCGACCGA
>JBJDXG010000088.1:0-5191 GCA_051866555.1 bacterium
CTCTGCAAACTATCGTTATTATTGGCGGAACGATTAAAACCATTCCTTTAACAGGTATAACACTTCCTTTTATCAGTTACGGAGGAAGTTCAATAATTGCTAATTTTTTAATGATGAGCATTTTTCTTAATGCTTCGCATCATCAAAAAAAGGAGTAAGGCTGATTATGAGAAAAAATGTACAGAGATTATTTTTCTTCTGGTCTCTGCTCTTTTTAGGGCTGCTGCTGCATCTTGGCTATTGGCAGATAGTCAAAGCCTCTCAGCTGATGAACTCAGCGGCTAATAAAAGAAGCTGGCTGCTGGCGGAAAAATCTAAACGGGGAACGATTTTTGACCGGAATAAGCAAAAAATAGTCTGGTCAGAAAAGGGTCAAAAGCGGCTGTATGCGGCTGATTTGGGACTGGCTCAGACTATTGGCTATAACAGCCGACTTTACGGCCGGTCGGGACTGGAGGATGAATATAATGAAGAATTGGCGGGCCTTGGCAAGGTAAGCGGCGATGATCTGATTTTAACGCTGGACAGTGAGCTTCAGAGGACTGCTAACCTGGCTTTGGGCAGCAGAAACGGCGCTGTGGTTGTTTTGCAGCCGAAGACCGGGGAGATACTTGCTCTGGTCAGTCATCCTGTTTTCTCTTTAGCAAATTTGGCTGAAGAGTGGAAAAGGCTGAATCAGGATACTGCTTCTCCGCTTTTAAACCGGGCTCTGAATGGCTTATATCCGCCGGGCAGCACTATGAAGCCGCTGACAGCTGCGGCTGCTCTGGAAACAGGAACGGTTAAACCTGAGGCGGTCTATAACTGCCGCGGCTATCAGATAATAGACGGCAGGAAGATCTCCTGCAATAATGGAGCCGTTCATGGCAGGATTAATTTAGAAGAGGCCCTGACAGTTTCCTGCAATTCATATTTTTCTCAGCTGGGGGTTGACTTAGGTCAGCGAAAGCTGGATAATTATCTGCATAAATTGAATTGGAGCGATCCTAAGTTTCTGCGCTTAACGAAAAGCAGGCTGGCTGATGAAACCAGGCTTAGTCCTAACGGTCTGGCGGAAAGGGCTATTGGTCAGGGAAAATTACAGGTTACTCCTTTTTATATGGCTAATCTGGCGGCTGTTATAGCTAATGACGGGCTGCTGCTGCGGCCTTATCTGGTGTCAAGAGTCGAGCATGAAGGAAGGGTAAAAAAGCAGACCGAACCCGCCGAATATATCAGGCTCTTTCAGCCTGAAACAGCGAAAGCGATTAAAAAAATGATGCTTTCAGTGGTTGAAAGGGGTACTGGCAAGGCGGCTTTTATTCCCGGCTTAAGTACAGCAGGCAAAACCGGTTCGGCGCAGAATCCGAATGGGCCTGCTCATGCCTGGTTTATCGGTTTTGCTCCGGCCGATGACCCCAAAATAGCTGTGGCAGTATTGGTGGAACACGGAGGCTCTGGAGGCGGAGCAGCGGCTCCCATAGCCAGAGAGATTATAGCGAAGGCTTTAGATCATAAGTGAGGTGTGATTAATGATCGGAGAATTATTAGGAGATAGATATGAGATCATCGAAGAGATAGGCCAGGGAGGAATGGCTTTAGTTTATAAAGCAAAGTGCCAGCGTTTGAACCGTCTGGTAGCGATTAAAATTCTGCGGCCGCAGTTTGCTAATGATGAAGAATTTGTTTTTCGTTTTCAGCGGGAAGCAGAATCAGCTGCCAGCTTGACCCATCCTAATGTAGTGAGCATCTTTGATGTCTGTAAGGATAAGGATTTCTATTACATGGTGATGGAATATGTGAAAGGGAAAAATCTCAAGGAGCTTATTGACCGGAGAGCTCCCTTTACCGAAGCTGAAGCTGTAAATATTACCAGACAGATTTGTGAAGCGCTGGATAAAGCGCATAAGCAGGGGATAATTCATCGTGATATTAAACCGCATAATATTATGATCGCTGATGACGGCCGGGTAAAGGTAACTGATTTTGGCATAGCCAGAGCTAAAACTTCATCAAAGGTGACCGAGATAGGGGTAGTTATGGGCTCGGTGCATTATTTTTCACCGGAGCAGGCTAAAGGAGAGAATGTCGGAGCCAGATCTGATTTGTATTCTCTGGGAGTTATCCTTTATGAAATGGTGACCGGCAGAGTTCCTTTTGAAGGTGATACACCGATTTCGATTGCTTTGAAGCAAATTCAGGAAGAGCCTGTTCCTCCCAGTAAGTATAAGCCTGATATCTCTCCTCTGCTGGAAAAGATAATTTTAAAGCTGCTGGCGAAAAATCCTTATGAGCGCTTTGCCAGTGCCGGAGAGCTGAGAAGAGCGCTCGATAAATGCTGTCCTGACGAGCCTTTGTTTGATGATGATGCAACGGTTATTCTCAAGCAGGATGATTTGGGACAGACCAAAGTCATGTCAGCTGTCAGGGTACCGGAAAGCAAAGCAGACTTAGAAAAAACTATCCCTCCGGTAAGGAAGAAAAAAAATAAGAAGAAAAGAATTGTCTTATTATCAGCGGCTGCGGTATTGCTGTTCTGTGGTCTGGTTTTTGCCTATATGAATTTATTCAATGTTCCTGAAGTAAATGTACCGGAGCTTACCGGCAAGAATTTGACCGAAGCCGAGAAAACAGCCCGGGAATTTGGTCTCGATATCAATATCAGCAGCCGGGAATACAGCGATAATGTTCCGGCAGATACGGTCATTGCCCAATATCCTGAAGCGGGCAGGCTGGTCAAAAAGGGCAGAAATATTGACCTTACCTTAAGCCGCGGGCCTGAATTAAAGACAGTTCCCGATTTAACCAATAAAACCTTAGCTGAAGCCAGTATTATCCTGGGCAAAGAAAATCTTTTAATAGGCAGTATGGCTGAGGAATATAACGACAGTGTGGAAAAGGGCAAAATTATCAGGCAGATGCCTTCAGCCGGCAATGAGGTCAAGAAAGGCAGCAAAATTGACCTTATAGTCAGCCAGGGCAAGGAGCCGTTATGGCTGAAAATACCGAGCTTAATCGGAGAAACTCTGGACAATGCCAAAAGGATTTTGGAAGAAGCGGGTCTTAAGGCCGGAAATATTAAGGAATCAGCCTCAGATGCCGAGCCGGGAACAGTTATTCAGCAGATACCGGTTCCGGGCTCTAAAATAAAAGAGGGCTCAGCAGTACAGCTGATCATCAGCGGGGAAAGCAGCTCAGAGAAAAGTCAGCGGATCAGCTTTAATGTACCGGCAGGGCCTGACCGTCAGACGGTAAAGATCATAGTTGATGATGATTCCGGACGGAGGACGATTTATAATGCCGTTCATGCACCGGGAGATGTGATCGAAAAAAATATTGCCGGTCAGGGCAGTGTGCATGTGAAGATCTATGTATCCGGCAGTCTGTATGAAGAAAAAGCTTTTTAAGGTGGGATGAGATGGAACAGGGAACGGTTGTTAAGATCCACAGTAATTATTATTACGTTTTGTGCGGTGATTCTCTGCTGGAATGCTTTTTGCGCGGCAGATTAAAAAAGGAAAAAAAGCAGGTCATGGTGGGCGATAATGTCTGTTTGCAGCTGACGGGTAAATGTACGGGAGTTATTGAAGATATAAAGCCGCGGAAGAGCTGTTTAAAACGGCCGGCGGCAGCTAATCTGGATCAGGTCATTATTGTCTTCAGTGTAAAAAATCCTGAGCCCAATACCTTTCTCTTGGATAAATTTCTGGTTTTGGCTGAGGAGGCAGGTCTGGAAATCATTATTTGCTGGCAGAAGGCTGATCTTCTGTCTGAAGCGGAGAGTACAGCTTTGGGAGAAATGTATCGCCGAATCGGTTACACTGTGCTTGTCTGTTCAGCTAAGACCGGGGACGGTCTTGACCAGTTAAGGGACTGTCTTAAAGACAAGCTTTCCGTATTTGCCGGCCCCTCGGGGGTGGGTAAATCTGCCCTGCTTAATAGTTTAGAGCAGGATTTGCATTTAAAAACCGGAGAATTAAGTGCTAAGATCCAGCGGGGAAAGCACACCACCCGCCATGTTGAGCTTCTGCCTTTAAGGTCAGGCGGCTTAGTGGTTGACGCTCCGGGCTTCAGCTCGCTTGATCTAAGCAGCATTAAGCCGGGGGAGCTGGCCAAATATTTTCCTGACCTTAGAGCTTATATCAGCGACTGCCCTTCCTCCTGCCTGCATGAAAAGGAAAAGAACTGTGCGGTAAGAGAAGCAGTCGAGTCCGGCAAGATAGATAAAATACGCTATGAGCATTATTTGAAGCTGTTAAACGAATTAAGAAATGCGAAAGGGGTTAGAAGAAGATGAGTATTCAAATTGCACCTTCTATTCTGTCTGCTGATTTCAGCAGATTAGCTGAGGAGGTGACCAGGGTGGAAAAGGCGGGAGCAGAGCTTTTGCATATTGATGTGATGGACGGTCATTTTGTACCTAATATAACCTTGGGAGCACCAATTGTTAAATGTCTGAAGGGCAAAACTGGCCTGCCCTTTGATGTGCATTTGATGATTGAGCGGCCTGATTTTTTTCTGAATGATTTTGCTGACAGCGGTGCAGATTACATTACGGTTCATGCTGAAGCGGCGACTCATTTACATAGAACGGTAATGGCGATTAAGGAATTGGGGGTAAAGGCCGGAGTTGCTTTAAATCCTGCTACTCCGTTAAGCTGTCTTGAGTATATTCTTGATGAGCTGGATATGGTTCTTTTGATGAGTGTGAACCCAGGGTTTGGCGGGCAAAAGTTTATTGAAGCAGTTCTGCCGAAGGTAAGGGAGTTGAAGCAAATGATTGCGGCAAGAGGCTTAAAGACGCTGATTGAAATTGACGGAGGAGTAAATGTCAGCAATGCCGGGCGCTTGGCTGAGGCCGGAGCAGATATTTTAGTAGCCGGTTCAGCAGTTTATAAGAGTGATGATGTAGCGGAGGCTATTGCCGGACTGAAGCAGGCAGCTGTGTAGGAATTCAGAAAAATAACAGCAGGAAAATCCGGCTTATGACTGGTATTTATTCTTATTTTTTGCTATACTGAAATAACTAGAGATTTTATGGGGGGTATTGTTTATGTCCGGACATTCTAAATGGGCAACTACTAAACACAAAAAAGGCAAAATTGACGCAGCCAGAGGCAAGGTTTTTACTAAGATAGCCAGAGAGATAATCGTAGCGGCTAAGGCAGGCGGCGGTGATCCTGATGCTAATTCACGCCTTCGCCTGGCGTTG
>JBJDXG010000089.1:0-5180 GCA_051866555.1 bacterium
GGTAACTATTGAAGATGCACAGGAAGCTGATGAGATTTTTAATATTTTAATGGGCGATAAAGTTGAACCAAGACGTGAATTTATCCATGAAAATGCTAAAAAAGTTAAGAATTTAGATATTTGATAGAGAGGTGTAATTATGGAGCAAGAAGGAAAAACTATTCCTGTTGATATAAAAAAAGAGATGAGTACCTCTTATCTTAGTTATGCTATGAGTGTCATTGTGGGAAGAGCACTTCCTGATGTAAGAGATGGTTTAAAGCCTGTACATAGAAGAATTCTTTATGGGATGAATGAGTCAGGCACTACGGCTGATAAGGCATATAAAAAATCAGCCCGTATCGTCGGAGATGTAATGGGACGTTATCATCCTCATGGTGACAGTGCTATTTATGATTCTATGGTCAGAATGGCTCAGGATTTTTCTTATCGCTATCCTTTAGTTGACGGTCATGGCAATTTTGGCTCTATTGATGGTGACAGTGCGGCGGCTATGCGTTATACAGAGGTGCGCATGGATAAGATTGCCATGGAAATGCTTTCTGATATTAATAAGAAAACAGTCGATTTTATGCCTAATTTTGATGAGTCGTTGGAAGAGCCTGTTGTTTTGCCGGCCAGGATTCCTAATCTATTAGTCAATGGTTCATCAGGCATAGCTGTAGGGATGGCTACGAATATTCCGCCTCATAATTTAGGAGAGGTTATTGATGGCTTAGTTTTAATGATCGACCAGGGTGAGGATGTAACGGTTGAACAGCTGATGGAAAAAGTTAAAGGGCCTGATTTTCCGACCGGAGCTTTGATTTTAGGCAAGGAAGGGATTCGTTCTGCCTATATGACAGGCAGAGGTCAGATAAAAACAAGAGCAGTAGCAACAATAGAAGAAATGTCTAACGGTAAAAGTCAAATTATTGTTACTGAGATTCCTTATATGGTCAATAAAGCTCATCTAATAGAAAAGATAGCGGAACTAGTAAAAGAAAAGAAGCTGGATGGGATCACTGATCTGCGTGATGAGTCTGACCGTTCTGGTATGAGAATAGTTATTGAGCTAAGGAAGGATGTTAATCCTAATATTCTTTTAAATCAATTATATAAGCATACACAATTGCAGGAAAATTTTAATGTAATCATGATAGCTCTGGTTGACGGTCAGCCCAGAGTGCTTAATTTAAAAGAAGTTTTGCATTATTATTTAAAACATCAAAAAGAAGTAATTGTTAGAAGAACTAAGTTTGACCTCAATAAGGCTGAAGCAAGGGCTCATATTTTAGAAGGATTAAAGATTGCTTTAGATCATTTAGATGAAGTTATTCAAACTATCAGAAGTTCTTCGAATACGGAAAATGCTAAAAATGAATTGATGAATAAATTCGGTTTGTCAGAAAAGCAGGCTCAGGCAATTTTAGATTTGCGCCTGCAAAGGCTTACTGCTTTGGAAAGAGAAAAAATTCAGGAAGAATATACTTCTATTATCAAATTGATTGCTTATTTAAAGGGAATTTTAGCTGATGAAAATAAAGTATTATCTATTATTAAAGAAGAAGCTCTGCAAATAAAAGAGAAGTATCAGGATGCCAGAAGAAGCAAAATCGTTCGGGGGGCAGATGATCTTACTTTAGAGGATTTAATTGCCGATGAAGAGGTGGTTATTACCTTAACTCATCAGGGATATATTAAGAGAATGTCAGTTGATAATTACCGCAGTCAGCGCCGAGGCGGACGTGGTGTCAGCGGAATGCATACTAAAGAAGAAGATGTAGTAAATCATTTATATATAACGAATACGCACAGCTATGTATTATTCTTTACTAATACTGGCCGCGTTTATCAGCTTAGGGCATTTGAAATTCCTGAGGCAAGCCGTCAGGCTAAGGGTACGGCTTTAATTAATTTATTGCAGCTGGAAAGAGGAGAATCCATTACCACTATTATTCCGGTCAATGATTTTTCTGAAGGCAAGTTCCTGTTTATGGTTACAAAACAGGGAATTGTTAAGAAAAGTCCGCTGATGGAATACGCTAATGTCCGTAAATCAGGCTTAAAATCAATTAAGCTTGATGAAAATGATGAATTGATAGGTGTTCGTTTAACCAATGGTGAAAAGGATATCTTTTTAGCTACTAAACAAGGACTTGCTATTCATTTTCCTGAAAGTGATGTTCGGGTAATGGGAAGAGGAGCTCATGGGGTAAAGGGAATCTCTTTAAATGGTGATGATTCTGTAGTCGGAATGGAAATTTTAAAAGAAGGTTCTGAGCTTTTAGTGTTAACTACTCATGGCTTTGGCAAGAGAACAAAGCTGGATGATTATAGGATTCAGTCAAGAGCCGGCAAGGGAATTAAAGCGATAAATTTACAAGCAGGTGATGAAATTGCCAGCTTAAGAATGGTTAATGATCAAAATGAATTAATGATTGTTACTTTAGAGGGTATAATTATCAGAATCGATGTTAATGATATTCCTATTATCGGCAGGACAACTAAAGGGGTAAGAATAATGAAATTAGATGAAAATGATTTAGTTGTCAGCACTGCTAAGCTGTTAAAAAATGTAGATTAATAAAAAATGGATTAGCTGATTTAAACGGCTAATCCATTTTTTTAATTAAAAGAATTTTTCAATGTCTTCTATGCTGTGAGTTATTTTAGCTGGCGGTAATGATTCAATAAATTGTTTGCCGTAAAAGGCTTGGGTAATTCTTTTGTCTAAAATGGCAACTATTCCCTGATCGGTTTTGCTGCGGATTAAACGGCCGAAGCCTTGTTTTAACTTCAGCACTGCTTGCGGCAAAGAATATTCTATAAAAGGATTTTTTTTAATTTTCTCCAGATATTCACACCTTGCTTGAATAACGGGATGGTTAGGAACAACGAAAGGAAGCTTAACGATAATTACACAGCTTAAAGCATCTCCTTGTACATCTACTCCTTCCCAAAAAGAATCGGTGCCAAATAGAACTGAATTAAGATTGTTTTTAAATTCCTGAAGAAGAAGGTCTCTTCTTTTTTCACCTTGTATAAAAGGTTGAAATCCCTTAGCTGCAAAATCCTTTTGTAAATGTTGATAAATATAATTCATGGCTTTATAGGAAGTGAAAAGGATAAAAGCTCTTCCTTTGCTTATCTCTACCAATCGTTTTATTGTTTTTATTAAATAGCCATTAAATTGTTTACTCCTGGGGTCAGGTGCTTCGCTGGGCAGATACAGTAAGGCTTGGCTTTGATAATCAAAGGGAGCTTTTAATTGCAATGGCTGATAAAATCTTTCTTTTAGTCCGATTCGTTCAGTAAAATATTTAAAATCATCATTAACTGCCAGAGTTGCTGAGGTTAAGATTATACTGGAAATTTGTTTAAATAATATTTCTGCCAGAGTTTCTGCAATGGAGATAGGGGCTGCTGATAAAATAACATTTTTTAATTTACTGTCTTTTGCCATGTTTTTTTCTATCCAGTAGACATATTCCTCTTTACCGCTTTGCTCTAAAAAGAATTTCAGACTGTTTTTGATTAAATTGGCTTTACAGGTCAAATTAGCTAAGGAGGTTAAATATTCATCACTAAGGGGATAGGAATCCTTTATCATATCTATCTCCTGAATTGCTGTTGTTAAATAGGCTGAAAGTGTGTCTTCAAGAAAAAAATTTTCCTTTGTTTTTAAGCGGTACGTTGTTTCATCAGCTAAATAATCATAAGCCTGCTGAAAGAATTTTAATGCTTTTTCATTAAATTCGCGTAAAAACAGCTGAAATTTTTCAAATATTTTATTATTGATGCCGATTATTTGTCCTAAAGGTGAACGGCTGTTAATTTGCAGATTGATTTGGTCAATCAAATATTTAAAATCGAAATAATTAAGCTTTATTCCTAAAAATTGGGTGGCTATATTTTCCAAGTGATGTGCTTCATCGAAAATTATACTGTCGTAATCGCTTAATATTCCTGAATTAGTTTCGTTGTTATTATTTCGTCTGATAGCAAGATCGGCAAAGAATAAAGCATGGTTGACCAGAAGAATATCTGCTGTTTCCTGTTTCTTTTTGGCCTGATAAAAGAAGCATTTTTCAATTTTAGGACATGATTTTTTTAAACAGCTGTCACTGTCGCAGCAAATTTTTTCCCAGAGCTCTGAGCTGCAGGAAAATTCTTCTTTATCACCTTGTTTGGCCTGGATGCTTTGCAGATGTAATTTATTTAAATCATTTTGTTCTTGAGTATTTATCAGGTTAAGCTGAGAATATTGTTCCAGCTTTTTTAAGCAAAGATAATTATTTCTTCCTTTGGCTAATACTATTTGAAAATCCTGAGCTAATGTTTTTTTTAATAAGGGAATATCTTTTTTTAAGATCTGTTCCTGCAGATTAATTGTTTTAGTGGAGATAACTATTTTTTTGTTTTTTTGCAGAGAGTATTGAATAGCGGGAATTAAATAAGCAAATGATTTGCCAATACCTGTTCCGGCTTCAATAACGGCATGTTTGGAATTAAGCAGACAATGACCGATTAATTGAGACATGGCCAGCTGTTCTTTTCTATATTCATAGTAAGGAATGTTTTGAGCTAATATTCCTTGTTTGCCTAAAATGTTTTTTAAATATGCGTTCATTTTTATCCCCTTCTTCAAACATACGTTTTTTTTATTATAGCATAAAAGTAAAAAATTTTTCATATGGTTTAAAGCAAGGAGGGATAAATTTGCAGGAAAGAAGACCTGAATTTTTTATTTTAACTCTAAATGAAGAAAAGGATGGATTAGAGCAATTAGTTATTGCAGGACAGGAGAATAAGAGAATTTTTTTAACTTCAATCCATGCCAGTTATGATGTTGACGGAACTAATGGTTTATTGCAGATATTCAAGGGTAAGAAAAATGATTTATTATGGCAGGGAAGAACTATGGGAGGTCATTTAAGTATGACAATGATTCCTCCTTTAGTGGCTGAAGTGGGAGAAAGCTTGATTTTAAATTTAAGCTCTAAATCGGGAATAAAATCTTATTTGTCTGTTACAGGTTATTATTTAGAATAAATGAGATATTTAAAGAATAAACAATATAATTTAATTAAAAGACAAAAAAGAAGAACAAGACTAGTTTGCTTGTTCTTCTTTTTTATGATAATATATAAAAGTCGCCGAGGGGCGGCGGTGGTCTTTGAAAACTAAACAGTAAGTGA
>JBJDXG010000090.1:0-5090 GCA_051866555.1 bacterium
CTCCTGCCGCAAAACCAGCTCAGCTAATGGTTCCAGTCCCTTTTCCTTAGCTATCTGCGCCCTGGTTCTCTTCTTTGGTTTATAGGGCAGGTAAATATCCTCCAATTCCTGAAGCTTAACGGCTTTGGCAATCAGGCCGGCTAATTCTTCAGTCATTTTTCCCTGTTCCTCTATAATGTTAGAAATTTCTTCCTTTCTTTTAGCCAGATTGCGCAAATACTGCAAGCGTTCAGCCAAAAGGCGCAGCTGCTCCTCATCCAGCTCTCCGGTAACCTCCTTGCGGTACCGGGCTACAAAAGGAATAGTATTCCCCGCATCAAACAGCTCTATCGTCTTTTCTATCTGCCAGTCCTTAACCTTCAGTTCTGCCGCTAATAACCGGATCATATCCTGCTCTTTCATCGGCTCACCTCACGCAAAAGATGATAAATATGCTCAGTCGTTTTTTCCTGTAAGGTTCCTGTGCCGCAGCTTGGAGTCCAGATAATATTTTTAGATAATAAATCCGGCTCGATCCCTCTCTTAGCTAATTCCTTAACCTGAGTGCTGATTAAAGACTGTAAATCATCTGTACTTAATTTTACCGCCTCTTCTTCTGTCGGTACAATGCCCCAGGCTATTTTGCCGCCCTTATTCAGATAAGCCAGCAGCTCAGCCGAATAAAGAGCCATACTGTCAAAAAAATGGTAGGCATCAAAGCTGATAACATCTAAAGGCAGCTCCAACAAAACCGGCCACTGGCTTTTAGAGCAGACATGCACCCCGACCTTAGCTCCGGCCTCCTGCAAAGGCTTGATTAAAGCTAAGAGAGCAGCCTGAATCTCTTCATCAGTCAAGGTAATATAACCGGCTGTACCTAAAAGGAAAATAGCCGGATCATCTATGAACAGCATAACCGGTACTCCCAGCTCCTTCAGCTTTTTAATCTGCATGATCCCCTGAGTTTCCAGACATTTAAGCAGTAAATCCAGCAGCTCACGGTCGTAAAAGCAGTCCTTCCCGGTCTCGTCCTTAATATCAAGTCCCAGAGACAAAGGCCCGCTCAGTTGACCCTTAACCCCTTCCGCCAGAGGGAAATAAGAATTAAATGAGGAACAAAAAGCATTCAGCCCGGCAAAGGCTTTGCCGTTTAAAGCAAAAAGCTCTTCCTCCTTGCCCTCTTTAAAGCTGAAATACGCTTCATAAAAACGCAGCAGGTTATCCTGCCAGTCAGCCTGGTCACGCCTGAAAACCAGATCATTCTTTCTTTTTTCAATTAAATTAAGCTTTATCAAAGGTTGAATATATTGTAAAACAAAGCCTTCCTCATCTGAGCTTCCCGGAAGCTGCGGCCAATGTGGCCAATGAGGCAGACAATCAGCTAATAACCGCAAAGCAGCTTCAGCATTGTCATAAGGAACACTGCCAATAGCTGTAGCTCTTCCTTCTTTAATCCAACTCATAACCATCCACTCCTGTCCTGAAATCTATTTTCTATTATAACAGAAAAAACAAGACCACAGCAACGGTTCTGATACCGAAAACATGGTCTTGTTTTTTCATAACAAGTTTAATATTATATACATTTTTTTCTTTAAGCTCGGATATAGCGTGTTTCTGCATATTATTAGAGCGTTTTATATGCAGAAAAACAAAACATATCTGCATATATTTATTAAATATTATATGCAGATATGTCGTAAATATTAAAAAACAATTATTCTGCTTTCTCCGGCAATGAAAGTCTGTCAGCTTTAGGCAAAGCCTTAGTATCAGGCTCTATATTGCGGCTTACAGACGCTCCTAATAAGGCCTGCTTTTGTACTGCATCTATTAAGCCTGCACTAATTTGACCGGTCTGCTCTATAATGCGATTCTTACTGGCAATAAAACCGGCAACAATCTGTTCCTGACGATTTTTTACTGCCTCAAGCTGCATTATATAATGTTTAACCTGCAAGGCCATATCATCATCAATACGTTTCCTGAACAAATCATGAGCAGCAGTTCCTTCATCATACTTTTCAAGAAGGGAAATCATCTCAGGTAATTTTTCCATAGTATATTTATTATTATCCTCTTGAATTTTTACCTCAAGCTCACTATAAAAATTTTCAATTTCCTTAATAACCGGCAGAGAACCTTTTTCAATAATAAGCAGACGTTTTTCAGCTACCTCATGCAATTTATCCTGTACCGCAATAATAGCTTGAGCTACAACAGCTAATCCCCGTGCTTTTGCCTCCTCTAAAGCAATCTTACTTTCTGTTTCACACTGTAAAATATCCAAACGTGCCTGTTTCATCAATTCAATCCGGTCGTTTTCCATGCAGGCAAGACGGATTTTGGTATCAGCTTCAATCTGAGCTACCTTTACTTTATCCGGTTCATAAGTAGTGCTTGAAGTGGAACGGCTTCCACCACTGCTGCCGCCGCCAAATAATCCTTTAAAAAATCCGCCTATTTTCCCGAAAAATCCCATTCCTTTATCCTCCTCCAAAGGTAATTTACCGCTTAATACTCTTTCTACCTGTCGGCTGCGGAACCTGCCCAAAGTGCATACATTGGCAAAATGCTCACAGTTATTAAAGACAAGATTATAGCCTTTATCCCCCAGACAAGCCCGGGCATAATCCACAATATGCTCTACAGGGTAGAGGTCATTTAATTCATCCTCATTATATATCTTCACTTCGACAATTCCTCCGCGCAGAAACTGTTCGAGGTCAGTTCGGATTACCTCACATTTAGACCAGTCTAAAATACTGTCGTCATCTTCCCCTGTAAAATGGATAACTTCATCATCAGCAATATAAATACCATGATGAGAATAAAGCCCTGACCGCTGCACTCGAATATGATCTCCCCGCTTAGGCTGAATGCCCTGCCACTCTTCACTTGGTTCAATATCAATAATTTCCGGAGCTTTGGCTATAATATCATTCATTATTTCATTAAGTCCTTACGCATTTTAAAAATCAAAGAGTTGTATTCCTTTTCCCGGCGTGATTTTTCTTCCCCGTATGCCTTGGCATCTGCCAAATACACATCATAATTTTTCTGTTTCAGTTCCGCAAACTCAGAAAGAATGGTCTGAGATATTTTCTGCAAATCATTATCTGCCACAAAGTCAAGAATCTCATCAATCTGAATATCAAGCAGGCTATTGGCCCATTTCAGAATAAACACCCGGTCTTCAGCCTTGGAACAGTTAAAAATAATTTCCTGCAAAGCCGTCTGCAAGGAGGCAGTACATTTATACAATTCGCTTTCCGTTTCAAATTTGTCCTGAAGCTCACCTCCGGCTTGAAAGATAAATTTCTGATAAATCCCCTTTCTCTCTTCAAGAAAAAACTTATCAATCGCGCGTTTATACTCATCAAGTGCCGCAATAAGCAGTTCCGGCACACTGACTTCTGTTTCAGCAATGGTCGGTATAAAAGCTTTTAACCCCTGTTCAATGATAGGCTGAACCTTATATTCAACAGCCAAACGAATGCTTTGCCAATCTTCATACCACTTGCTCCAGGTTTCTTCCTCAATGCCGTCATCCTCACAGACTGCTTTTAAATCCTCACGATAAGTAGTCTTAAAGACACGGTAATTTTCAGACCACTTTTCCCAGATATCAACAGCATTCATTACAAACTGATGATGTTCTTGGAAATATTCGATTTTCAGCAAGGCATTTTTGATAATCTTGGCTGTATTTTCTGCAATAAAGCCAAAGCTCGCACGTTCCTCTTTTTCCAAAAGAGCCAATTGATGAATCGCATCTTCGCCATTATCAATTTCATCAATGCGATATTCCAAAGCATCTGCCTGTTTTTTTACTGCAAGAATTTTTGATTTCACACTGTGCATTCCCAGAGAAAATCTTTTCTGAAAGTAATGCTGCCGCTCAGCAAGCAAGGTATTTTCTTCATCGGTTAAATGTGGGTTAGCCTCATATTTTTTGGCTAATTTCAAACCAATCAAGTTGAAATCGCGAATAACCGCATGCATTTCCTTTTCATAAAAATCTAATTTATCCATTAATTCATAAGTCCACTGCTGCACAGCCTGATAGTATTTGATAATCGATTCATCAATCGCCTTTACGTTATATTTAGCCAGCAGCGCAGTATAGTCAAAATCTGAAGACAACAGCGTAACGGTCTGTAAATCTTCAATCTGTGCCTGCAATTCCTGCAATCGTGCAAGAAGCTTTGGTTTTTCAAAATAAATTTTCTTGTAAAGCTCGGTAATTTCATCATCTACAAAAATAGGCCAAAATTCATTTTCAACAAAAAGATCAAGAGTAAACTGGAGGCGTTCTTTTTCTGTGTAGACTGGGTTGCCTTCTGAAACATTACCTTTGTAATCAGTTCCATCTATTAGTAATGTTGAGAATGGAAGAAGGTAGTAATTACCACCAGTCGAATGGTTCGAAAACGAGCTTCCAATAGTGCCATAATATCCATTTACAACCCAATAGTAATCATTAATCAAATTCAAATATGCTAATCCAGAATTTAATTGGTTAATATCATTAGAATTAGGGATATTCCATTGTGTAAACCCATCTAAACTTATCCTTTTTACAAGAGATTGATAGTCATTAGTATGTGGTCTTTCATAATAGTATTTCTGATTAGCCCAAATTCTCCCTGTTAATCTATCAAAAAATACTTTCTTTTTATTCTTAAAGAAATACCATCTCTGGTTTTTAATCGCTTCTAAGATTCTGTCTATTCCCGTGCCAGACAGTTTGGCTATCTCAGTATTAATAAAAGAGATCCTCTCTTGAACAGCACTCAGCTTTGCCTGCATTTCACTTTTCTGTGCATTAAGACAAGCCTGTTCTAAATTTAATTCCTGCACCCGCTGAGCATTATTGGCATTTTCAATCCCCTCACAGTTCTCTTCTATTGACCTTATCTCAGCAAGGATTTCATCCCTTTGCGCTGTCAAGGCTTGTAATTCTGTCATTTTCCTTCCCCCCAGCTATTAAAATTAAACTTTTTGAATGAAAACGGCATAGCCGCGATTTACAGCTATGCCATTATTTAAGCACTATTTTTTATTTATTCACCCATATTAGGCTTGCCGACAAAATAAATCACTCCGGC
>JBJDXG010000091.1:0-5069 GCA_051866555.1 bacterium
TGATAAATGAACAGCAGGCTGTTCAAAGACGTAAGGAAATTCGTATGGAAGCCGATTTTTATGGTTCGATGGATGGTGCCAGCAAGTTTGTTAAGGGGGATGCCATCGCAGCTATTGTAATTATCTTTATCAATATTTTAGGCGGTTTAGTCATCGGTGTTATGCAAAAAGGCATGACAGCAGGACAGGCTTTGCAGACCTATACTCTTTTAACAGTAGGTGAAGGCTTGGTCAATCAGGTGCCGGCTCTTTTAATCTCTACCAGCACAGGTATTCTGGTAACGAGAGCTGCTACGGATTCTAATATGGGTGCCGATTTAATTGGGCAAATGTTAAATCAGCCTCGTATTCTTTATATGGGAGCAGGGATTTTGTCTTTCTTATCTCTGGTTCCCGGTCTTCCCAAAATTCCTTTCTGGGTTTTGGCGGCTGCTTTAGCGAGCCTGGCTTATGTGACGAAAAAGAATATGCAGGAAACGGTAATCAACGAGGAAGAGGAAGAACGGGAAAAGGAATTAGAGGAAGTAAAAAAACCGGAAAGTGTTATCAGCCTGTTGCCTGTTGATCCGCTTGAGCTGGAAATCGGCTATAGCTTGATTCCTTTGGTCGACCCGAAGCAGGGTGGAGATCTTTTAGACCGGATTACGCTGATTAGGCGGCAGTGTGCCTTAGAGCTTGGCTTAGTAGTACCGGCTATCAGAATCAGAGATAATATGCAGTTAAAGCCTAATATTTATGTGATAAAAATAGCCGGTTTGGAGATTGCTCAGGGAGAGCTGATGGTCGGGCATTATATGGCGATGGATCCGGGAACGGTAATTGATCAGATTGCAGGAATTGAGACTACAGAGCCGGCCTTTGGACTGCCGGCTCTCTGGATTAAGGATGTTCAGAGGTCGCAGGCTGAGATGGCAGGCTATACGGTTGTCGATCTGCCGTCAATCGTTGCTACTCATATCACCGAGATAGTCAAGAGCCATGCTTATGAACTATTGGGCCGGCAGGATGTTCAGAGCCTGCTGGACAGTGCCAAGGAGACTCATTCTGCGGTAATAGAGGAATTAGTGCCTAATGTGCTTTCCTTAGGGGAAATTCAGAAGGTACTGCAAAACCTGTTGAAGGAAGGAGTGTCCATCCGTAACCTGGGAACGATTCTGGAAACCTTAGCGGATTATGGCAGGCTGACTAAGGATACGGATGTTTTAACTGAATATGTAAGGCAGTCTTTAGCCCGCTATATTTCGAAGCATTATCAGACTGATGAAAACAGTATTGCGGTAATTACTCTGGATCCAAAATTGGAGCAGCTGATTGCAGGCGCAATACAAACTTCAGAGTATGGTTCTTATGTAGCGATTGAACCTAGTGTCGGGCAAAAGATTTTTAATAAACTGGCTGAAGAAACGCAGAAGGTTGCTTCTTTAGGCTATCAGCCTATAGTTTTAACTTCACCTAATATCAGAATGCATTTTAAACGTTTGACTGAAAGGGTAGCTCCTAATCTTATTGTTTTGTCTTATAATGAATTGGATTCTTCAATAAAAGTACAATCAGTAGGGATGGTGAAAATTTAATGCAAGTAAAAAAATATTTAGGAGATAATGTTCAGGAACTGCTTTGGCAGGTTAAAAGTGAATTGGGAGAAGATGCTGTCATTATCCATACCAGAAAATTTAAGGAAGGTGCTTTTTTAGGAATTTGGGGCGGTCATGAAAAGATAGAAGTTATTGCTGCTACAGAAGGAATTGCTGCAAAGGAAAAAGAATATAAAAAAGAAGAAAAGCAATTTGAAAAAAATTTTATTTCTTTGGAGCGCAAGGTCAGTGATCTGTATAATATCTTAGATCGTTTAACTCTTTCTGCTCCGGAAAAAAATGATGCTGATGACGAATTGAATACTTATTTAAGCAGTCAAAATATCAATCTTAATTTGCAAAATGAGATTAAGGCAGAGGTTGAGCGAGGGTTGTCACCGTATGATGCAGTCAGGGAATGCTTAGAGCAGAAAATTGTTTTGGCAGAACTGAATACAGCTAAAAAACCGCAGGTCATAGTTATTGCCGGGCCGACCGGTGTAGGCAAAACTACGACTATTGCCAAGCTTACGGCACAATATACCTTATTGGCCGGAAAAAGCATTGCTCTTTTAACGGCTGATACTTACCGCATTGCAGCAGTTGATCAGCTAAAAACTTATGGGCAGATAATGAATGTTCCGGTTGAGGCTGTTTATACTCCTAATGAATTAAAGGATGCTTTAAAAAAATATGCTGATAAGGATATCATCTTTTTGGATACAGCCGGACGCAATCAGAAAAATACAGAGCAGATGGAAGAGCTGCAGCAGTTTTTAGCAGTAATAGATGAGCCTGAAACAGTATTGGTTTTAAGTGCGACTACTAAATATGAGGATTTGCAGAATATCGTTGATAATTTTGCTCAAATTAATTTTACTCACATTGTGTTTACCAAGCTTGATGAAACAGAAAGCTATGGTTCCATGCTCAGCCTGCTGGCAGATATTAATAAACCGCTTGCCTATGTAGCACGAGGACAGAATGTACCTGATGATTTAGAACCGGCTGCCTATGAGCTTTTGCTGGACGATTTACTGAAGGGTTTGCCTAAATGAAAGATCAAGCACAGCAGTTAAGGGATTTAGTTCAGTCTTATGAAAAAGCTAAGATTCCGAAAAGAGCTAAGGTGATTACTGTTTTAAGCGGCAAAGGCGGTGTGGGCAAAAGCGTTGTCTCAGTCAATTTGGCTGTTAGCTTAAGCCGGGAAAAGAAAAAGGTACTTCTTCTGGATACAGATGTCGGCTTTGCTAATGCTGATATTATTTTGGGAATTACTCCGCCTTATCATTTAATTGATGTCATTAAAGGCAGAAAGACGCTGGAAGAAGTAATGGTTGACGGTCCGGAAGGGGTCTTTATGATTGCCGGAGGGTCAATTATTCCTGATTTAGGAACCCTCAGCCTGGAAGAAATAGATAAGATAAGCAGACAGTTCAGCGGTTTGGAAGCTAAAATGGATTATATAATTATTGACAGCTCAGCAGGACTTTCTCCGGTTATTTTAAATTTTATCAAATCGTCCGATGAGTTAATAGTGGTAACTAATCCGGAGCCTCCTGCTATTGCTGATGCTTACTGTATAACGAAATCAATCTTTCGGCATAATGCCGGGGCAAAGGTTAATTTTATCATTAATCGTACTGTCGGCAGTAAGGAAGGACAGCAGGCAGCTAAACGGCTGCAATATTCCATTAAAAGATTTTTAAAGCAAGAGGTTAAAATTTTAGGGTTAATAGAAGAAGATCAGAAGGTAGCTTTAGCAGTGAGAAAGCAAACTCCTTTTTCTATTTTATATCCCTATTGTACTGCCAGCAAAAACTTGCAGGCAATAACTTTAAAAATTATTGAACAGAAAAATGAAAGAAACGAAACAGATAAAAATCTGTTTCAGAGAATACTTTCCTTTTTATCAACCTGAGGAGGAAAACAATGCTGGAAATTAATCAAAGAATAGAATTAGAAGTAAAGTCAGGGGCATATGAAGGATTATACAGCAGCCGAATTGAAGAAATTAATGAGGATAATTTAAAGGTTGCTTTGCCGATAGAAAAGGGGACTCCGGTTCCTCTTAATGTCAGAACTTTAGTAGCAGTTAATATTATTGGGCAGGATGCTATTTACAGCGGTGATACCTTTATTATTGGCCGAGAAAGAAATCCTATACCGTTATTGACTTTAAAATATCCTATTCAGTTTAAAAGATTGCAGCGCAGGGATTACGTCAGGGTAAGCAGCAATCTGGCAATAGAGATCCTCAGCTGTGAACAGAATGAAGTAAATATCAGAACTATTACTTATGATATCAGCGGCGGAGGAGTAAGATTTGTAATCACTTCTGAGCAGAAGGAGCAGTTTCAGATTGAGCTCAACAGTACGCTTGAAATCAATATAATTATGGAGGATAATAAAAGAATAGGGGGACTGCTGCAGGTTATTCGGATGGAGGAGCAAAGCAATACTAAAAATATATTAATTGGAGGAAAGTTTTTAGCTATTGATGAAAGGGAGAGAGAACAGATTATCGGCTATGTTTTTCAAAGGCAAAGGGTATTAAAGAAAATGGGATTATTATAATGTCTAAAAATTAAGAACGGGGTGATAAGTATGGATATGGAAGAATATATGAGCATGTTTTTAGATGAGTCCAAGGAAAATCTGCAAAATCTTAATGACAGTTTGCTGAAATTAGAAAATGCACCTGATGATATGGCTTTATTAGATGAAATTTTTCGTGTTGCCCATACATTGAAAGGTATGTCCGCTACGATGGGATTTACTAGTGTAGCTGAACTCACCCATGAAATGGAGAATGTTTTAGACAAGCTGAGAAAAGGTGAGATGCATTCTAATTCAGATATAATTGATATTCTGTTTCAATGCCTGGATACCTTGGAAGGCTTGATTACCAGCATAGCTGAAGATGGTGAATTAGAAGACACTACTGAGCTTACTAATAAATTAAGAAGTCTGTCCTCAGGAGGAGCTGCTGCTTCTGTGCCAAGCAGAGGAGAGACCTCTGCTGCTGTGGCCAAGGCTGAAGAAGCGGATGTGGAAACAGATGACGGCAATTTAAATGAATTTGAAAAAGAAGTTATCATGCAGGCTGATGAAAAAGGATATGATGCTTATCACATTAAGGTTATTCTTGAAGAAAACTGTTTGCTGAAAGCAGCCAGGGTATATATGGTTTTCCGCGAATTAGAGGAATTAGGCGATATCGTTAAATCTATACCGGAGGTTAAAACCTTAGAAGAAGGGGAATTTAATGATAATTTTGAAGTTTACCTGGTAACCAGAACAGAGAAGGATATTGTCGAAGAAAAGGTTTATTCAGTTTCAGAGGTTGAACAGGTAGAGATACATAAAGTAGCTTTAGCTTCTCCAAGTACGGCTGCCAAACCGGAAGTTGTCAATCCTCAGCCGGCTGCAGTAGCTAAAGAGGTTAGTAAAAATCCTCCTAAAGGCAAAGCCCCATCAGCTAACAGCAACAAG
>JBJDXG010000092.1:0-5050 GCA_051866555.1 bacterium
TGCCTGAAAGTTAGTCTGAGAAAACTGCGCGAGAGACGTTGTGGACTGTTTTTTTTATTCCCTGAAAGAGAAATAAATCTCTTTGCGAAGTACTGCAAAGAGATTTTTCTTTTGTATCCGCAGTTTTAAAAGGAGGTGAAGTTTTGTCAATTACATAAATAATATTTCTTTATAGGATTTATTTTTATTATAATAAGGAGGATTTGCGGGTGTTTAAATTTATAAAATATACATTTATTATTTCAATCTGTATGTTCTTTGTTAGTTTTTGTGTGGTTGATAATGTTTACGCTGCTGATCATGAAGCCAGCAGTGATGATGATTTAATGCCACATTTTGAGTTAGCAGAAGTTATCGTTAATGGCAAACGCTATATTGCCGGGCAGTATATGCGTGCAACTAACAATATCGGAATTTTGGGTGAAATGGAGCAGATGAAAACTCCAATAAGTGTTACTACTATTTCAGAAAAAGCGGTAGAGGATTTTATATCTCCGACTGATGGTTTAGCAGGTTTGCTGTCTTTGGTTCCTTCTGTACAGTATGTTGGTAATCCTGCTGTTGACCAAGTTACCATCAGAGGATTTTATGATGATGGTCGTGGCTATACCGTTAATGGAATTCCGGGAATGACTGCTATGAACAGACAAAGTATTAACTACATAGATTCAGTTGATGTTATTGAAGGGCCATCTACAGGCATTACTGGAACTTCATATAATGCAAAGGCTGGCGGAACTATCAACATTAACAGTAAAAAAGCTTTAGATGATCCTATTAATAAGGTTAGATTGAGCTGGTATTCTGATAATGCTTATGAGGAAGCAGTTGATTTAGGACGTCGTTTTGGTAAGGATAATCGCTATGGTGTACGCATAAATGCTTCTAATGTCAATGGAGACAGAGGTATTGATCACTGGAATCTGAAACAAAAAGATTTTCATATCAATTTAGATCAAGAAACTGATAGAAGTAAGACTAATTTGATGCTTGGTTATGTTGATACCGACAGTCAGGGAAGACCTATTTATACGAAACTAGGTTCTGGGGTTACAGCTGTTCCTGCTGCGCCTAAAGGAAGCAATAATCTAAATCCGGAATGGAGACAGGATAAATATAAGCAATATGTAATGACTTTAAATCATGAGCAAAAGTTAGCTGATAATGTCAGTGCTTTTCTGAATGCAGGTCATTATAAACAAGATTGGTATTACTGTTTAGAAAATAGCAGCGGTACAACTTTAATCAATAATAATGGCGATTATACAACTTCTTTTGAAGTATGGCCAATAATTGAAAAAAAGGATTATGTACAAATTGGATTAAGAGGAAATTTCAAAATTGATTCACTAACTAATAATTACGTTATTGGAGTTGACAGACAATGGCGTTACAGCGGTTCTGCTGGGAAATCTTTTGGGGGCAGTTTTACAGGAAATATTTATAATCCGGATTCAGCCTCCTGGATTAAACCTGACGGTCAGCCTGAGTTAACGGCTCCATATACAGCGAAATCAGTAATGAATGGCTGGTCAATTATGGATACAATTACAGATAAAGATGAGAAATTGAGTGTTTTATTAGGTGTGCATGGTCATACTTATCAAAATGATTCTAAGATTAATACACCTAACAGAACTAATAATGGAGGTGTCTCTAATTCAGTTTCTCCTACCTATGGAATTAATTATAACTTTAATCCCAGATTATCTGCTTTCATGAGCCATACAGAGCAGTTTGTTGGAGGCTCTTTAGTAAGCGGCAGCAAGTATGTTAATAATGGCACTGTTTTAGATCCTGCCAGAACAAAACAAAATGAAATTGGTGTTAAATTCAAAACAGGTGATTTTTTCCATAAGTTAAGTTGGTTTGATATCAAGCAGCCTACAGCTGTTGATATACCAGCAGGATATACTAATTCTGCCGGTGTAGAGATGCAGTATAGAAGTTATGATGGAGAAACCAGACATAAAGGCTTAGAATATACTGCTACAGGTTCACTGAATGATAAATGGAATTTAATCGGGGGATTTATGTATTTGGATGCTGAAAGAAGTAAAACTAATGGAGGAACTAATGATGGCAAACGTCCTAATGGCGTACCGGAATGGACAGCTAATTTGGGGCTCGAATATGAGCTGAATGATAATTTTGCAGCTTTGGTACGTGCTGATTATATTGGCTCTTCTATGGTAAATGATGAAAAATTCAAAGTACCAGGTTATTTCCGCTTTGATCTGGGGGTAAAATACAAGACTCAAATACATAATGTGCCGGTAATGGTGCGTGCAATGTGTTACAATGTCACAGATAAAAAGTATTGGCAGCCTCAGGGAAATAATCTGTATATTGGTTCTCCAAGAACTTTTACGCTTTCTGCTGAATTTGAACTGTAATCTATTATTTAAGCTTTATATTTATTTGTTGCTGCAAAATAATAGTATTGGTTTGCCATTGATTGGGGATAAAATAATGAAAAAAATTGCTATTCTAAGATGCCTGAAGTCTAATATAAATTGTACAGGTGCTGCTTGTCTTAAAGCTTTTAATCACAAAAAAGCCAATTTTGCCTGTTATAAAGATAAAGCAATAGAATTAGTAGCTTTTATGTCTTGCAATGGCTGTGATAATTTAGAATTTAAAGATGACAATAGTGGTATGCAGGAAAAATTATTACGTTTGATTAAAATTGGTACGAATATATTGCACATAGGGATTTGTACTCAAACAAGAGCTGATTGTCAGGACGGGCAATATTGCAAAGAAATTAATGGCATAGTTGATTTTTGCCAAAATAATAATATTGAGGTGAGATGGGGAACTCATGACTAAAATGCTTGCCAGATTTTATTAAAAGCTGAAAAGTGGTGTTTGTATGAATAAAGTTATATTAGTATGTCTTTTGTTCTTGGCAGGTACACTTTGCATTTATAATAATAATGCAATAAAAATTACAGCACTGCCTGCCAAGGCAGTGAATACGCATGCAATAAATTATAAGCCGCGCAGTGTAAGGACGATAGCAGTTCAGAATTATAATATTATAGGCAATAAATATGATTATTATGCTGAAATGCCTAAGCGAGTAATAGCTATTGGTGAGAATATTAATGAAACCTTGGTTGCACTAGGAGTAGAAGATAAGGTTATTTGTGCAGTTAATTTTGGCAATAAGTATTATAAGCCAGAACCGGAATATGCTGACGGATATAATGCAATTAAGTTTGAAAAGCTTAAATCTTTAAATACAGAAACCGTATTAGCCTTAAATCCTGACTTAATTATTGCAGGACAATCTTTCTTTTCTGAAAAAGGACTGAAAGATACGGAGTTTTGGAATAAAAGAAATATCCATACTTTTCTAGCCTTTAACGCCAATAAGCCTGCTTCGCATAAACATCGTGAAACCTTAGAATTAGAATATGAATTTATACTTGGTCTGGGCAGAATTTTTGATAAAGAAGATAAGGCCAGAAAAATAGTTGCTCAGATGAACAATACTATTTCTAAGGTGTGCTCTGAAGTTGCAATGGGGAATAAAAGCAAACAAAAGGTGATGATTATTGAGCAGTTGGGTAAGCAGCTTGTTTCTTATGACGATACTAAATTAGCAGGTGATATTTGTACCAGATTAGGAGCACAGGTTCCAAGCAATCCAGTGGGCACAATTAGTTTAGAGTACTTGCTTCAGCAGGATCCGGATGTTTTGTTTGTAGTGAAAAGCGGCGGTGATCCGGAGCAAGCTGCTGAAGAAATAAAAAAAATACCTGTGCTTCGCAATCTTCAGGCTGTAAAAAATAATCGAGTTCATGGTATCGCATTAAATTATACTTATAATTGTGCAATAAAAACAGGTGCTGGTATTAAAAAACTTGCTAAAGGAATATATCCTGAAATAAAAAAAATATGATGTTATTCAAATTTGTGGTGGTGAATGTTTATGCAGAAGTTTTTACATGATATAGATTATCTATTTGTTTGCTTAATATTAACTCTTGTTTTAATTGCTGCACTGTTTTGGGCTTTAAGTATTGGAACAGTAAAATTATCTCTTGCGCAGATTTATGCTGTAATAATTAATCAATTGCAGAGCGGTACTTCAATTGAAATGTCTGGCAAGGGATCGATACATGACATAATTTGGCTCTTGCGTTTGCCGCGGCTGCTTCTGGCTGCAATAGTCGGATGTGGCTTGGCTGTTTCTGGTGTAATTATGCAGGCGATAGTTAAAAATGCTCTAGCTGATCCGTATATTTTAGGAATTTCTTCTGGGGCTTCCTTAGGTGCGACAGCAGCAGTTTTATTAGGCATTGGAGCCTCATTAGGGCCTAATTTTATAGGTATTGCTGCCTTTATAGGAGCTTTTGCTGTTTCTTTAGGAGTATTGTTTATTGCTAATCTGGGCGGAAGAGCTAATTCGATGAAGCTGCTTTTGGGAGGAATGGCTTTAAGTGCTGTTTGCAGTGCCTTTACCAGTTTTATTGTTTATTTTGCCAATAATAAGGAAGGTATACAAACTATTACTTATTGGATGATGGGCAGTTTTGCCAGTGCCAGCTGGAGAAATTTAGCTGTTATTATACCGCTGGTTATTTTGTTGAGTATATTTTTCTGGACTCAGAGCCGTGTTTTAAATTTAATGCTTTTAGGTGATGAAGCTGCTGTTACTTTAGGAACAGATCTGCACCTATATCGTCAGCTGTATCTGCTTTTAAGCTCTTTAATTGTCGGTTTTGCAGTTTATTCTGCCGGCATGATTGGCTTTGTCGGTCTTGTAGTGCCTCATGTGGTTCGCATGCTTATCGGTACTGACCATAAAAAGCTGCTTCCGGTTGCTGGTTTGGTGGGAGCAATATTTCTAGTAATTGCAGATGGCTTTTGCCGCATAATTATTCCTCATACTGAACTGCCTGTTGGTATCCTTATTTCCTTAATTGGTGCTCCTTGTTTTGTTTATTTGATGATTAAACGCACTTACGGATTTGGAGGAAATTAATTATGAGGATAACAGCAGAAGGTATAGAGATGTTTCTAAGCGGTAAGCATATTC
>JBJDXG010000093.1:0-5047 GCA_051866555.1 bacterium
GAGAGGCGGTTGGTAAGTCAGAACGTTCAATGATCGCAATAACTGATGAAGGATTGAGCCGTTCGTTGAAAAAAAATTTACTGGAAGGTTGTTAAATAAGGACAGGGGGGATGATTTATGTCTAAAATAAGAGTGCATGAATTGGCGAAGCAGATGGACATAAGCAGTAAAGAGCTGATCAAGATCTTAGGTGAGATGGGAATAGAAGTAAAGAATCATATGAGTGCTTTAGAGAATGAAGAGGTGGAAAAGGTTACAGCCAGCCGGAAAAAAGCAGTCGAGGAAAAAAATAAAAAAGAAAACAGAAAAGACAATAAAAAAGCAGCGGAAAATAAGCCGGCAGCCAAAGACGGCGGGAAGCCTAAGCACGCTAAGCCTAAAAAGCCGGAGAAGAAAGCTGACAACAAGAAAAAGCCGGAGCCGAAAAAACAGGAGCAGCCAAGTGAGCCGAAAAAGGCTGAGACGGCTGATGATGAAATTAAAATACTAACCCTGGATACGGATAAGATCGTCGTAAAGGATTTAGCGGAAAAGATCAACATGAAGCCTAATCAGCTGGTGATGAAGCTGATGAAAAAGGGTCTCATGGTCAGCATCAATCAAAGTGTAGATGTGGATAAGATAACTGATTTGGTTGAGGAATGCGGTTATCTTATTGATATAGCAGAAAAAGAACCGGAAGCTGAAATATCTGATATAGAGGAAATCATTGATGCACCGGAATCTCTTCTGCCTCGTCCTCCGGTAGTTACCATCATGGGGCATGTTGACCATGGAAAAACTTCCTTGCTGGATGCTATCAGAAAAACCAAGGTAACGGCGACTGAAGCCGGCGGAATTACGCAGCATATCGGAGCTTATCAGGTGAATTTGCAGGGCAAGAAGATCACCTTTTTAGATACGCCCGGACATGAGGCCTTTACAGCTATGCGGGCGCGCGGTGCTCAGTCTACCGATATTGCTATTTTGGTGGTAGCGGCTGATGACGGAATCATGCCGCAGACTATTGAAGCTATCAACCATGCTAAGGCTGCCGGAGTACCGATTATTGTGGCTATCAATAAGATTGACCGTCCGGAGGCTAATCCTGATAAGGTAAAACAGGAATTGACCGAGCATGGCCTGATTCCTGAGGAATGGGGCGGAGATACTATTTGTGTGGAAGTATCGGCTAAGCAGAAATTGGGCTTGGATGATTTGCTGGAAATGATTCTTTTAGTGGCGGAAATGCTGGAATTGAAGGCTAATCCTAATCGTCTGGCTGAAGGGGTTATTGTTGAAGCTCAGGTCGATAAGGGACGCGGTCCGGTAGCTACTGTCCTGGTTCAGAAGGGAACCTTAAAGGTCGGTGACTTTATAGTTGTCGGTTCTGTTTTCGGCAAGGTAAGAGCTATGGTTAATGATAAGGGTGAAAGAGTGAAAAAGGCTGTACCGGCAACTCCGGTCGAGGTTTTAGGCTTGTCTGAGGTTCCGGAGGCCGGAGATATATTAGTTGCTATGAAGGATGAAAAGCGGGCTAAGTCCATAGTTGAATCCAGAAAGCAAAAGAAACGGGAAGTTGAATTATTGTCTAACCACCGAGTTACTCTGGATGATTTGTTTAACCAGATCCAGGAGGGAACTATTAAGGATCTGAATATTATCATTAAAGCTGATGTGCAGGGTTCAGTGGAAGCCTTGAAGGAATCTTTGGAAAAACAAAGCATTGAGGAAGTGCGCGTAAACGTTATTCACGGCGGGGTAGGCGGAATTACGGAAAGTGATGTTCTGCTGGCGGCTGCTTCTAATGCTATTATCTTAGGCTTCAATGTTCGTCCGGCGCAAAATGTGGCTAAAGCGGCGGAAAATGAAAATGTTGATATCCGTTTATACCGTGTAATTTATAATGCTATCGAGGATATAGAGGCCGCCATCAAGGGTATGCTGGAGCCTACTTATAAAGAAAATATTCTGGGGCATGCTGAGGTAAGAGCCTTGTTTAAGGTGCCAAAGGTAGGCACTATTGCCGGCTGCTATGTAACTGACGGCAAGATAACGAGACAATCCAGCGTTCGGCTTCTGCGCGATTCAGTTATCGTTTATGAAGGCAAGCTGGAATCCTTAAAAAGATTTAAGGATGACGCTAAGGAAGTTGCCAGCGGATTTGAATGCGGTATCGGTTTGGAAAAATTTAATGATGTAAAAGAAGGGGATACCATAGAAGCCTTTATTTTTGAGGAAGAAGAAAAATAGGGGGGCATAAAATGACGGTACAGAGATCAGAACGGGTCAAGGAGCAATTAAAGAAGGAAATCGGTTATATTATTCAAAATAATATCAAAGATCCTCGTTTGGGGATGGTAACGGTAACTGAGGCTGAGGTTTCAGCAGATTTACGCAATGCTAAAATTTTTATCAGTGTTTATGGCTCAGAAGAAGAGAAAAAGCAGACTATGAAGATCTTAACTAAAGCCAATGGCTTTATCCGCAGTGAGATAGGCAAGAGAATAAGAATGAAGCATGTTCCGGAATTGTTGATTAAATTTGATGAAACTATTGAAAAAAGCAATCGTATTCAGGAGCTGCTGCACCAGATTGAGGCGGAAAAGCATGAATGATATAGTTAAGGCTTTGCAGGAAAAGGATAAGTTTTTAATTGTCAGTCATATTAATCCTGACGGCGATTCGCTTGGTTCTTCTCTGGGGTTGGCTTATGGTCTGCAAAAAATGGGCAAAGAGGTTGGTCTTATAAGCAATGACCATATTCCGGAGATATATAAATTTCTGCAGTTTGAGAAATTGCTGCTGCCGCATTTTGCTCCGGAAGATTGGAATCTGATAGTTCTTGACTGCGGCGATCTGGCTCGTACCGGCAAGGCTGCCGGGCTGGCAGCTAAGTGCAAATTCTGTATCAATATAGATCATCATTTAACTAATGAGTTATTTGGCGACTTGAATTATGTTGATGCTAAGGCGGCGGCTGTGGGTCAGGCGGTTTATGAATTGCTGCAGAGGCTGTCAGTCAAGCTGGATGAAAGGATTGCCTCTGCTCTGTATACTGCTCTCTTGACCGATACAGGGGGCTTCAGATATGCCAATACGGACAGCAGATGCCTGAGTATAGCGGCTGCCTTAGTTGAGGCCGGAGCTAATCCTAAGGAAATTGCGGAAAAGGTTTATCAGCAGACTTCCTTTAACAGTCTGCAGCTTTTAAGCCGGACTCTGGCTGAAATCAGGACTGCCTGTGCAGGTCAGCTTGCCTGGACCTATATCAGTCAGGAGATGCTGGAGGAAACTCAGTGCAGCTTAGATGAAGCTGAGGATATAGTTGCTTATTTACTGAGCATTAGGAATGTAAAGCTGGTGGCTTTATTTAAAGAAAAGGAGCCGGATTATATCAGAGTCAGCTTAAGATCAAAGGGTGCTTGGGATGTCAGCCTGCTGGCAGAGAAATTTTCCGGCGGTGGTCATGCCAAAGCGGCTGGCTGTACGATTAGAGCATCGCTCTCTGAAGCGGAAAATCTGGTTATTGCTGAGATGAAAAAAATGGTGCAGGATAAATGAATGGATTTTTAAATGTGTTAAAACCGGCTGGCATGACCTCGCATGATGTAGTCTCCTTTGCCAGACGGCTGTTAAAGACTAAGAAAATAGGGCATACCGGCACTCTCGACCCGGGAGTTGCCGGGGTACTCGTTTTATGTGTAGGAAAAGCTACTCGTTTAGTAGAATATATTTTGGAAAGCGGAAAAAAATATCGTGCTGAGCTGCAGCTGGGGATGGTAACCGATACCCAGGATATTTCCGGGAAGGTTATTGCCCGCTCTCAGCCTGATATTGCTGCCGATGATTTAGTTAAGGTTTTGGCTAAGTATCATGGTTGTATTGAGCAGCTTCCTCCCATGTATTCCGCGGTGAGGCAAAATGGTCAGAAGCTTTATGAGCTGGCGCGGCGGGGCATAGAAGTGGAGCGGAAGCCCAGGCCGGTTGTTATTTATGATTTGCAGCTGAGAAAAAGACAGGGAGAAAGGGTAACTTTTGACGTCAGCTGTTCTAAAGGCACCTATATCAGAACCTTATGTCATGATATAGGACAGGATTTAGGCTGCGGTGCCTGTATGACCCGGCTGATAAGGACAGCAGTCGGGCCGTTTCTTTTAGCTGATTCCTGGACTTTAGAAGAGCTGACAAAGCTGGAGAGAGCTGATATGGCTTTGCAGCCTTTAACTGCTGAAAGTCTGCCTTTGCCGGTTATTGCTGTTAATTCAGCCGGAGAGGATTGCTTAAGCTTCGGTAAGGCTTTAGGCAATGAGCATATTCTGCGGCGGGAGGAAAGCCGCGGCAAAGCTTTTGCAGTTACTGACAGAGAAGGTGCTTTATTGGCAATTGCAGAATACCGTAATGGCCAGTGGCAGCCAAGGAAAGTATTTTGTTAAGGGGAGAATGGTATGGAGATAATTAAAAGTCTGGAGGCAATTGAAGAACAAAAGGATGAATGCTGTCTGGCTTTAGGCACCTTTGACGGTGTGCATTTGGGACATCGTTCAGTTTTGGATACTATGCTGGCTAAAGCTAAAAAATCTAAACTGGCTTCGGCAGTTTTTACATTTCAGGGGCATCCAAGAGGACAGGTAATTAACAGACAGCCGCCTCCGCTTTTAAGCACCTTGGATGAGAAGATAGTTTTGCTGGAAAAGCTGGGTGTAGAGAAGCTTTTTACCTTTGAATTTACCAAGGATTTTGCCGATATGTCACCGGAGGAATTTTTCCTTTTTCTGCTGCGGCTTAAGGTTAAAGCAATAGTCATTGGGTTTAATTATACGTTTGCCAGGGAGCGCTGCGGGACGGTTGAGCTTTTAGAGGAGCTCGGTCAGAAATACGGCGTTTCAGTTGATGTAGTGATACCCTTTCATTTGCAGAAATCTATTGTCAGCAGCACTTTAATCAGACAGCTGATTCATGACGGAGAGATAGAAGAGGCGAATCTCCTGCTGGATTATCCTTATGCCTTGCAGGGCAGGGTAGTGCATGGCTTTAAAAATGGCAGAAAAATAGGTTTTCCTACGGC
>JBJDXG010000094.1:0-21700 GCA_051866555.1 bacterium
ACTTTTCTAGCATTTTCATGAATAAATTCACGTCTTGGTTCAACCTTATCACCCATTAAAATATTAAAAATCTCATCAGCTTCCTGTGCATCTTCAATAGTTACCTGCAAAACAGTTCTGGACTCAGGATTCATTGTCGTTTCCCATAGCTGTTCAGGGTTCATTTCTCCTAGACCTTTATAACGCTGAATAACCACATTATCCCTGCCCATTTCCGCTAAAGCATTCTCTAAGGCCTTTTCATCATATACATACCTGACATTTTTTCCTTTTTTTATTTGAAAAAGAGGAGGCTGAGCTATATAGACATAACCAGCTTCCAAAAGCGGCTTCATATAACGATAGAAAAAAGTTAAAATCAAGGTTCTGATATGAGAACCATCAACATCGGCATCTGTCATTATTATCAATTTATGATACCGGGCCTTATCTATATTAAAATCATCACCAATTCCGCTGCCTAAAGCCGTAATCATAGCTCGTATCTCATCATTGCCTAGTATCTTATCCATTCTGGCTTTTTCAACGTTAAGTATCTTGCCTTTTAAAGGCAGGATAGCCTGAAACTTACGGTCACGTCCCTGTTTAGCTGAACCGCCGGCAGAATCACCTTCGACTAAATAAATTTCACATTCAGCCGGATCCTTAGAAGAACAGTCAGCCAATTTACCAGGCATAGAATTGCTCTCCAGGACATTTTTTCTTCTGATTAATTCCCTCGCCTTTCTGGCAGCCTCCCTGGCCTGCGAAGCTGCTTTAGCCTTGCCGATGATCTTTTTCGTCAGAGTCGGATTTTCTTCAAAAAATTCGCCTAATTTTTCCCCAACGACCGAATCTACTAAGCCCCGAACTTCCGGATTGCCCAATTTAGTCTTAGTTTGTCCTTCAAACTGCGGCTCACGCAGTTTAACGCTTAATACAGCCGTTAACCCATCTCTGATATCGTCACCGCTCAAATTATTTTCATTTTCTTTAATAACCCCTAACCGGCGTCCAAAATCATTGATTATTCTGGTCAGAGCCGTTTTAAAGCCTATTAAATGTGTACCGCCTTCATGAGTATTAATGTTATTAGCAAAGGAATAAACATTCTCAGTATAGCTTTCATTATACTGCAAAGCTATCTCTACCAGTACATCATCCTTTTTAGATTCCATATAAATAGGAGTTTTATTAACTACCGTTTTATTTTTATTTAAATACTCTACAAAAGAGATTATTCCGCCTTCATAGTGAAAGGCTAATTCCTTAACCTCTTCCTGCCGCAAATCCTTTAAGCTAAGATAAACACCCTTATTTAAAAAAGCAATCTCTCTGAAACGCTGTACTAAAATATCTAAAACAAATTCTGTTTCCTCAAAAATATCAGGGTCAGGCAAAAAGGTCACCTTAGTTCCCGTAGAAGCACAATTGCCAATAACAGTTAATTCCGTAACAGGATGTCCCTTTTCATAACGCTGAGTATAAATTTTACCATTTCTTTGTACCTCAACCTCCAGCCAAACAGACAGAGCATTTACTACAGAAACACCTACACCATGCAGACCGCCGCTTACCTTGTAACCGTCACCGCCAAACTTTCCTCCGGCATGAAGAACAGTCAAAACTACCTCTACTGCCGGCTTGCCCAATTTAGGATGAAGATCAACCGGTATTCCGCGGCCGTTATCAACAACAGTGATGCTGTTATCCGGATTAATAGAAACTTCTATTTTATTGCAATAACCTGCCAGGGCCTCATCAATACTATTATCAACTACTTCATAAACCAGATGATGCAATCCTTTGCTTCCGGTAGAACCGATGTACATTCCTGGTCTTTTTCTTACTGCTTCCAAACCTTCTAAAACTTGAATCTGATCAGCTGTATATTTCTTTTCTTCGCTCAAAGGAACACCTCCCATAATAATTCTATTCGTTAGCTAAACTGTCTATAAAGCCAGCTCTTTTCCCTAAAGTTGAAGAAGAAATAGGAGAAATATAAACCTTTTGTTGATTATTATGAATTACAATAATAAATGACTTTCCCGAACCATTAGAAATATCTTCTACAAAGCCTTCTTCTCTCGCAATTTCTAAAAATTCCTTAGTAGCTGCCGATTTGGTAGAAACAAAATCATTAATAGAGATTATATCTTTAGTCCGCACAATAGTATTTCCGCCTATATGTATAAACATCTTAACCACCCTCCTGAAGCTTGGCCAACATTTTATAATAATGATCAGCACGTTCTTCTCCTAGAATATCATAAATCACTTTTTTATTAATTGCAAATACTTTAACTTCAGTTTTTAAAATAACATAAGACTGAATCAAATGTAAATATCTTTTAATCTTCTCTTCATCAGCAAAAAACATTTGATTAAAAGTTATGCTTTTTATCTTTTCATCCAGAGCAACAATCAGCTTAGCCTTAATCTTCTCATACTGCTCAGGTAAAAGATCAGGAAAATGCTCACAGCATTGTTCATAAGTTAAATAAGGACTGCCTAAAAGCAGCTGGCTTACCTCTTTTTCCAGCTGACAGTAAGGACACCTGCTTTCCTGAGGATCATAAAGACTGGAGCAATAGCTGCAGGTCTTCCAGCCTTTTTCCTTTCGGCTTTTTTGAAATTTTTTATTCTTGATTAAAATTTTTTCAAAAATATTGCGTAATCTTTCTTCTTTAACTAAGTCAACTGCTTCCTTTATTTTACTTATTTCATTACTCTCTAAAACAATATTATCTAATTTTTTATTCTTGACTGCTTTAACCTCTTCTTCTGTAATAGGACCGCACTGAAATCTGATGTCTTTAACTATATTTTTACCTAGCTCCTTATTCAACTCCTTTAAAAACTTTCTTTTCAAAAAAAATAATTGCTGCGCCCAAACAGGGCTGCTGACATTAACAAATAAGATACCGTTTTTAAAAGAATCAGCCTGGGTATGATGCTTTAAATCACCAGACCGCAATTTATTCCAAAAAAGCAAAACCCTTTTTTCATTTATTTTTTTTTCCATACCTAATTTTTTTATAGTTAATTGAAGAGAATTATTTAAACAATCCATCAGCTTAACCTCATAACAAAATGCCTTTTTTTATTTTTCTGACTTTCGACTCTTTTAAAAAATCAAGTGAAAAATCATGTAAATCCGTAGTAGTTATAAAAGTTTGAATCTTATTTCTTACTGCCTGTAAAAGCTGCTCCCTTCTCTCGGCATCTAATTCGGACATTACATCATCCAAAAGCAGAACAGGATACTCACCAGATTCTGATTTCATAAATTCCAGTTCAGCTAATTTCAAGGACAAAACAGCCGTCCTTTGCTGTCCCTGGGAACCATAATTTTTTACCGAATAATTATTAACTAAAGTAATAAAATCATCTCGATGAGGACCACAAAGAGTTGATCCTCTGGCTATTTCCTCTTTTCTTTTTTCTTCTAAAGCTTTAAAAAAATCCTCAGCTATCTCCTGTTCACTTTTTTCTTCCAGTCTTCCTAAAGAAGAATTATAAATCAGATTAAGATTTTCTTCCTGCGCAGTTATCCTTCTATGCAGCAGCTTAGCTAAAAGATTTAATTTTTTTAAACAGCTTAACCTTTTATAAATAATCCGGCTTCCCAAGGCAACCAGGGTTTGATCTAAAATCCTTAAAACCTCTAATTCATTATTTCCCTCATAAAGCCGTTTTAATTGATTATTTCTCTGATACAAAAGACGATTATATTGCTGTAAATCATGATAATACAGAGGACTGATCTGGGAAATTTCCCGGTCTATAAATTTTCTCCTTTCAGAGGGAGAACCCTGTATCAATTGTAAATCAGCCGGAGAAAAAATAACTAATTTTAAAATACCTAACAATGATGATATTTTTTTTTCCTCCTGACCATTGATTTTAATTTTTTTCTTTCTATCTTTCTCATAAAAAATATCCAAGCAAAAATTTTTATCTTTATTTTTTACTAAGCCATTAACCGAAAAAAATTTTTCATTCCACTTTATTAATTCAATTTCCTTAAAAGCTCTATAGGATTTTCCCAAGCCTAAAACGTAAATAGCCTCTAAAAGATTAGTTTTTCCCTGAGCATTTTCGCCGCAGAAAACGTTAATTCCAGGACTGAAATCAACTTCCTGCAAATGATAATTACGAAAATTCTTAAGGATTATTTTTTCTAAATACATAGTTCACCCCTGTAAATCCTGCTAATGGCTTCTGACAGGCATAATAACATAAATATAAGAATTTTCATTTAAGCCATGGATAATGCCTGGACTTAAATTGCCTGTAAATTTAAAAACAATTTCTTCCTCTTCTATTACTTTTAAGGCATCTAAAATATATTTAAAATTAAAGGCTATCTGCAAATTATCTCCTTCTGCTGTACAATTTATTTCTTCATTGGAATCCCCTACCTCCGGAGTATTAGAGGATATGCTTAAATTATTAGCACTTATTCTCAATTTAACGATATTAGACTCACCGCGAACAATCAAAGAAGCTCTTTCCAAGGCATTATTTAATTCATTTTTGTTAATAACGACCTCTGTTGTATAGCTGGAAGGAATCAGCTGTTTATAATTAGGAAATTGTCCTTCTATTAAGCGAGTTATTAAACAAATATTATTCAAAGAAAAAGAAATCTGCTTATCATCCCAGTTAACTCTTGCTGCAATATTTTCATCCATTTTTAAAAATCTGGCGATTTCATTAAGTGCTTTAGCCGGAACAATTGCACTCATAGGAGAAGCATTTATTTCCTTATTGTTTTTTAAAGCCAGTCTATGTCCGTCTGTAGCTACTAAATCGAGCCCATCCTGAATATTTAAGAGAACTCCGGTAAGAAACGGCCTGCTTTCATCATGCGATACGGCAAAGCAGGTTTGTTCTATCATTTTTTTTAATAAAGCCTGGTTTAAATCTAAGCTGTTATCGTTATTTATCTGCATGATAGAAGGAAATTCATTGGGATCAAATCCATGAATCGTCATAGCAAATAAACCGCTTTGCAGGTGGGCCTGCCACTTTTCTTCATCAGTAGTTAAATTTAAAAACCCTTCTTCTAACTTGCGAACTATCTCAACAAAATATTTAGCCGGAAGAACTATGGCTCCTTTTTCCTTAATGTCTGCTTCAATAGTTGTTTCTATGCTCATTTCCAGATCAGTAGCAATTAATTTCAGCTCATTGTTAGATTTTGCTTTTAATAAAATACCTGATAGAACAGGAAGGGTTGATTTAGTAGTAACGGCTTTTTGTACTATCTGTAAACCTTCTAACAAAGTTTTCTTGTTAATTATAAATTTCATTAAGAGAGCTCCTTTCTTGGTTTATCCACAAGGCTATACTAATAATAATTAATTATTAATATATAAATAGATAGTAGTATTAGTAGTAGGCACTGTGGATAAGTGGATAATTGCTTAGAATGGTTTAATGACAAAAAAAGAAAGTGTGTATAACCTGTTAGTATCTCTACTAACTATTATACACAACTTCCACAGAAAAAAATATCTTTATTTTTATCCACTGTTTTTTCTGATTTATACAAGGTTATCAACAGGTTAATTAACCATTCTTTAAAATTTCAATTAGTTCATTAATAGTCGCATTTAATCCAGGGTCAGTTGTTATGTTTTCTTTAATTTTTTCATAGGCATGCATAACTGTAGTATGATCTCTCCCGCCAAATTCTTCCCCTATTTTAGGTAAGGAATTATCGGTCAGTTCGCGAGCCAGATACATGGCAATTTGACGCGGATGGGAAAGGTTTCTGGTTCTTTTTTTAGCTTTAAAATCTTCAACCTTTAAGTTAAAATGGTCTGCTACAGTTTTTTGAATCAAAGGAATATCAACCAGCCGATGACGATTATTCGGCAAAAGGTCTTTTAAAGCTTCCTGAGCCAGATTAAGGTCTATTTTTCTTTTCGTAATTGAAGAATAAGCGACAACTCTGATAAGAGCTCCTTCCAATTCTCTGATATTAGCCTGTATTCTTTTAGCTATGTCAATGATAACTTCATCATCTACTGAAAGATTTTCCATTTCGGTTTTTTTTCTTAAAATAGCTATCCTGGTTTCAAAATCAGGTGCCTGAATGTCTGTTGTCAGTCCCCATTCAAACCTGGAACGCAGTCTGTCTTCTAAAGTAGGTATCTCTTTAGGAGGACGGTCACTGGAAATGATGATTTGTTTATTAGCTTCATGAAGTGCGTTGAAAGTATGGAAAAATTCTTCTTGAGTTCGCTCTTTTTTAGCTAAAAACTGAATATCATCGACTAATAAAACGTCAATATGACGATATTTATTGCGAAAGGCTTCTGTTTTATCGTCTTTAATAGAATTTATTAATTCATTAGTAAAGGTTTCAGAAGAAATATAGACGACTTTAGTTTTAGGGTTCTGTTCTAAAACATAGTGGCCGATAGCGTGCATAAGATGAGTTTTTCCTAACCCAACACCTCCGTAAATAAAAAGAGGATTATAGGCTTTAGCCGGAGCTTCAGCTACAGCTAAGGAAGCTGCATGAGCAAATCTGTTGCTGTTGCCGACAACAAAGGTATCAAAAACATATTTAGGATTTAGTGGAGAATACTTAAATTCTTCTTTAATTTTTTGCTCATTTTCTTTAGCTTTGACTTTATTTTTATTTTTGTCGGCTGCGGAAGAATTTTCTTCTTCTATTAAAATTTCTAATTGCTCGTTTTCTATTTCAGTTAAATCAGGTAAATCATCTTCTAAAATGGTAAATTTTAATTTAATATCTTTTTTAAATAATTTTTTCAGTGCACTTTTAAAAGTTTTATCATAATGAATTTCCAGCCAGTTCTTGGCCATTTCATTGGCAACTCCTATGGTTAGGGTATTATTTTCAAAATTAGTAATGCGAGATGTTTTTAACCACATTTCAAAAGTAGGTTTATTTATATTAGAGGAAGTTATTTGTAAAATTTTTTTCCAAAGTGCTTCTAAATCTTCCATATGATCATTCTGGATGAACCAGAAAATCAACTCCTTTCACTGAAAATACACAGGTTATAAACAGATAATGTGGATAAAAAAACATACTTTAGGAGAAAATAAAAAAAATAAATCCACAAAGATATCCACAACTGTGTATAACTTTGTGGATATCTGTTAAGATTAAAGAGCCTATTTATTATAAGCATTATTCTGTTCACGTAGATTAATAATAACAAAAAAATAAGAAATTATCAACAAGCATTCAAACAGTTATACACAATATGTGGACAAAATTAAGCTGAAATCATTTTCTTTCTGTGGATATCTATATTGTGTATAAAATATTAACCTCTTTATTGACAGTATTCCTGCAATAGAGTATAATCTTTATAGTTAGTGAGGCTGGCGAGACCTGACTATTTTATAGAGGAGGTGCCAAGATTTTATGAAAAGAACATACCAACCAAAAAATCGCAAGAGAAAAAAGGTTCATGGTTTTCGTAAAAGAATGAGAACTGTTGCTGGTAGAAATGTGTTAAAACGCAGAAGAGCAAGAGGAAGAAAAGCTTTAACAGCATAATAAAAGACCGTAATTAAAGTCCAACTACCCAATACAGGCAGTTGGACTATAATGTATTTAAGAAGAATTGGGAGGTCTTAACTTGCAGGAAAGAGGTTCTCTTTCATTAAAAAAGAGTATAAGGCTAAAGAAAAATAAGGAATTTAAAAGAGTATATAATTATGGAAAATCATGGGCTAATAAATATTTAGTTCTTTATAGGTTAGAACAGAAAAACAATCAGCTTAAGGTTGGCTTTTCTGTCAGTAAGAAGATAGGTAATGCTGTAGTACGTAATAAACTGAAAAGACAAATGAGAGAAATATTTCGCCTGAATAAAGATAAGATAAAGAATAAAAATGCTTCTTTTGTTTTTATAGCCAGACAAAGAGTAAAGGAAGCTAATTATAATGAGATAGAAAAATCTGCTTTAGATTTATTAAGGAGAGCTGATAAAAAATGAAATACTGTTTAATTTTACTGCTGCGTTTTTATCAGTATTTTCTTTCTCCTCTTAAAGGACCGACGTGCCGTTTTTACCCTTCTTGTTCAAATTATGCTCTGGAAGCTTTGCAAAAGTATAATTTGGCTAAAGCCTGTTTGTTAATTTTAAAAAGAATTTCACGCTGTCATCCATGGCATCCGGGAGGGTATGATCCGCTTAAATAATTGAGGAGGGATTTTTTTGAATATTCTTATGCCTTTGGAAAATTTGATGTCGGGTGTTTTACATTTTTTTTATAATGTTACTAATAATTATGGTTTCGCTATTATTTTATTAACTTTAATGATTCGTTTGATTTTATTTCCTTTAACTCATAAGCAGACGGTGTCTATGCGTGAGATGCAGAAGATTCAGCCGGAAATGAAAAAAATACAAGAAAAATATAAAGATGATCCTCAAAAAAGTCAGCAGGAAATTATGCAGCTTTATAAAAAGCATAAAATAAATCCTTTAGGAGGATGTCTTCCTATTTTAATACAGATGCCATTCTTAATAGCTTTATATCAGATGCTGATCCATACAGTAGAATTTAAATCAGCTCATTTTTTATGGATAGCGGATTTAAGTTCCTCAGATATTCCTTTGGTTTTGTTATTAGGACTTACTACATATCTTTCACAGAAATTGGCTATAACAGATCAAAGTCAGGCTAAGATGATGGCTTTTATTCCACTTTTAATGATGTTTATGTTCTGGTCTTTACCTGCCGGAGTTATTTTGTATATAGTTATCTCTAACATTTTTACAATGGCTCAGCAGTATTTTTTATTGAGACCGGGACCTCAAGCTAAGGAGAGGATTGAATAGTGCGGACAGTTGAATTAAGCGGCAAAACAGTTGATGAAGCTTTGAAAAAAGCTTTGCTTGATTTAGGTGGTTTAACCAGAGAGCAGGTAGAAGTAGAAGTAATTTCTGAAGGAAGCAGAGGCTTTCTGGGGTTTTTAGGCAGTAAGGACGCTGTTGTAAGGGTTACTGTTAAAGAAACGAGAGAAGAAAAAGCTAAAAATTTTGTTAAAGAGTTATTGCAAAAGATGCAGATAGAAGCGGAGGTTTATATAACTGAGGTTAATGACAAAACTATCTATCTCGATGTTGAAGGTGATGGTTTAGGTTCTTTAATCGGTCGTCGCGGACAAACATTGGATTCTTTGCAGTATTTAACTAACCTGATTGTTAATAAGGGTGAAGAAGAAAGAAGAAGAATAATTTTAGATATATCAGGTTATAGAAAAAAAAGAGAAGAAAATCTTTATAATTTGGCACTTCATTTAGCAGAAAGGGTAAAGGAAAAAGGGGAAAGCATAACCTTAGAACCTATGAATGCGCATGAAAGAAGGATTGTGCATTTGGCCTTGCAGAATCATCCCTTTGTTTATACTCAAAGCTGCGGTGAAGATCCAGACAGAAAAATCGTCATTTGCCTAAAAAAAATGAAACCCAGTATGTAATACTGGGTTTTCTTTGATTAAAATAAGGAGGTTTTTGGATTGCACTTAGATGATACTATTACAGCTATATCAACTCCGCCGGGAGAAGGTGGTATAGGGATTATACGTATCAGCGGAGAAAATGCTTTGCTAATAGGGGAAAAGGTATTTGTCAGCGTTAATGACAAAAAGCTTAGGGAAATGGATTCTTACACCATGGCATATGGATATATTAAAAATCCAAAAACTAAAGAAATTTTAGATGAAGTAATTGTCAGCGTAATGCTTGCTCCTAAGACTTATACCAGAGAAAATATTATTGAGATTAATTGTCACGGCGGGATTATAGCAGTAAAAAGAATCTTGGAATTAGTTTTGGAAAATGGAGCAAGACTGGCAGAACCAGGAGAATTTGCCAGAAGGGCTTTTGTTAACGGCAGAATAGATCTTGCTCAGGCTGAAGCGACTATTGATGTTATTCGTTCCCAAACAGAAAAAAGCTTGCAGTCAGCTTTAGGTCAGTTGGAAGGAGGACTTTCCAGAAAAATTCAGGAATTAAGAGAAATGCTTATTTTTATGCTGGCTCATTTAGAAGCTTCTATAGATTTTCCAGAGGAAGATATTGAGGAAATGGAATATGCTGAGCTGTTGAATCGGGGACAGGAGCTTGATTTGCAGCTGGAAAGAATGCTTTCTTTGGCTGACCAGGGGAAAATTATCAGAGAAGGATTAAAAACTGCGATAATAGGCAGACCTAATGTGGGAAAATCTTCTTTATTGAATGCTCTGCTGCAGGAAAAAAGAGCTATCGTAACTGATATTCCGGGAACAACTCGTGATGCTATTGAAGAAGTAGTTAATATTCGCGGTATTCCCGTAAAAATTATCGATACAGCAGGGATTAGGGAAACGGATGATTTAGTAGAACAAATCGGAGTGGATAAAGCTAAAGAATATTTGGATAAAGCTGATTTAGTTTTATTTTTGCTTAATAATAATGAAAGCTTATCTCAGCAGGATGAGGAAATTTTTGCCTTGTTAAAGGATAAGAAAAAAATAATTCTTTTAAATAAAACTGATTTAAAAGGATTTTTGGATAGAGATGAGGTAATTAAGCGAGCTGAAGGAGCTCCTATAGTTGAGCTTTCTTTAAAAGAAGAAAAGGGCTTGGAAGAGTTAGCTTCAGTTTTGGAAAACTTATTTTTTTCCGGTTCTGTGGCGGAAACTGACCAAATCATGGTAACTAATGTGCGGCATAAAAATTTATTGCAGCAGGCTAAAAGCAGTTTACAGGAGGCGTTTAATGCGCTTAATACTAATCTGTCACCTGATTTAGTCAGTATTGATCTGAAAAATACTCTTTTTGCTTTAGGAGAAATCACCGGAGAAACGGTCAGTGATGATATAATGGATAAAATATTCAGTCAATTTTGTTTAGGAAAGTAGGTAAGGATATGCGTGAGTTTGATGTAATTGTTATAGGGGCTGGACATGCAGGCTGTGAAGCTGCTTTGGCTGCGGCCAGAATGGGACAAAAGACCCTGTTGTTAACTATTAATATGGAGCATATTGCTTTTATGCCGTGTAATCCTTCTATCGGCGGTCCGGCTAAAGGCCATTTTGTCAGAGAAATAGATGCTTTAGGCGGTGAAATGAGTAAAAATATTGATAAAACTTATCTACAGATTAGGATTTTAAATGCCAGTAAGGGTCCGGCCGTTCATGCTTTAAGAGCCCAGGCTGATAAAAGCAAATATCAGCGTTTAATGCGTCAGACTTTGGAAAAACAAAAAAATCTTTTTTTGAAGCAGGCACTGGTGGACAGAATTCTGGTTGAAGATGATGAAATTAAAGGAGTTATAACGTCTACCGGCATAAAATACGGGGCAAAAGCTGTTATAGCTACTACGGGAACCTTTTTGCGCTCAAGAGTTATTATGGGAGATTTTATTGTTGAATCAGGACCTAATGGTCAGCTGCCGGCCAGAAATCTTTCTGCGAGTTTAAAGGAAGCAGGACTTACTTTGGGACGCTTTAAGACAGGAACACCGCCTCGGGTCGATGCGAAAACGGTTGATTTTAGTAAAATGGAGATTCAGCCGGGAAGTGAAAGACCTTTGTTTTTTTCTTATGATTCCAAGGAAAAGGAAAGAGAACAGGTACCCTGCTGGCTTACCTATACGACAGAAAAAACTCATGAAATTATCAGACAGAATCTGCATCGTGCACCTCTTTACAGCGGTGTTATTGAAGGAACAGGACCTCGGTATTGTCCTTCAATAGAAGATAAGGTTGTGCGGTTTGCTGATAAGCCAAGGCATCAGATCTTTTTGGAGCCCGAAGGAAATGAAACTGATGAGATGTATGTTCAGGGATTAAGCACGAGTTTGCCGGAGGATATTCAATTACAGGTTCTGCACAGCATTATAGGTCTGGAAAACGTTGAGATGATCAGAACCGGCTATGCCATAGAATATGATTATGTTATTCCGACTCAGTTAAAGCATACTTTAGAGACGAAAAAGATTTCCGGCTTGTTTACTGCGGGACAGATCAATGGTACATCAGGTTATGAGGAAGCAGCAGCTCAGGGGATTATTGCCGGAATTAATGCTGCTTTGAAATTAAAAGGAGAAGAACCATTAATTCTGGACCGTTCTGAAGCTTATTTAGGAGTTTTGGTGGACGATTTGGTAACTAAAGGAGTTGATGAGCCTTATAGAATGCTGACTTCCAGAGCGGAATACCGTTTGCTTCTCAGGATTGACAATGCTGATCTGCGCTTGAAGGAAAAAGGTCATCGCATTGGTCTTCTGCCGGAAGAGGACTACCAGGCTTTTTTACAGAAAAAAGAAGCTATAGAAAAGGAATTAGCGAGATTAAAGGAAGTATATATTACTCCGACCAAGGAAGTGCAGGCAAGGCTTGCGTCTTTTAACAGCAGTCAAATCAAGGGCAGTGTAAGCTTAGCTGATCTCCTGCGCCGTCCGGAAATTGATTATGACAAGATGAGTATGCTCGATCCTGAGCCGCAGAATTTATCTCATGAGGTTAAGGAGCAGGTAGAGATTCAGACTAAATATGAGGGCTATATCAAAAAGGAACTGGTGCATATTGAGCAGTTTAAAAAATTAGAAGCTAAAAAGATACCGGAAGATTTTGATTATAACGCTTTAAGCGGTTTACGCAATGAAGCGAAGCAGAAGCTTTTGCAGATCAGACCGACTTCTATTGGACAGGCTTCGCGGGTAAGAGGAGTAAATCCTGCTGATATTTCTGTGTTACTAGTTTATTTAGAACAGCAAAGGCGGCAGAAGGAAAATGACTAAGCTTACGGAATTATTAACCAGCGGCTGTGATGAGATTAAGCTAAAATTAAATACTCAGCAGGAAAAGCAGTTTTTGTCTTATCTTGCTTTTTTGCAGGAAAAAAGCAAGGTAGTTAATTTAACAGCTATTCATGAAGCCGAAGATATTATCATTAAGCATTTTTTAGATTCTTTAACTGTTGCGCGGTTTATAGAAGGGGAAAGCTCGCTTCTGGATGTGGGGACCGGAGCAGGCTTTCCGGGGGTACCGCTTAAGATTTACTATCCCGCTTTAAAGTTGACTTTATTGGATTCCTTACAGAAGAGAATTGCTTTTTTGCAGGAGCTGGCAGATATTTTAGCTTTAAAGGATATTGAATTTTTGCATGGTCGGGCAGAGGAATATGGCAGTAAGGATGGCTATCGGGAGAAGTTTGCTTATGTTGTTTCCCGGGCAGTAGCTGATTTAAGAGTTTTAGCTGAATATTGTCTGCCTTTTGTAGAGGTCGGAGGAGCTTTTTTGGCTTTGAAGGGACCGTCTTCTCAGGAAGAATTGAAAACTGCCCAAGGGGCTTTAAAGCTTCTTGGCGGTGAATTTGAAAAGATAGAGAGCTTTAATCTTCCTCTTAGGGAGGATCAAAGAAATTTAATTATAATCCGAAAGGCTTTTTCGACCCCTCAAAAATATCCCAGAAGAGCCGGTATGCCGCAAAAAAAACCATTATGTTAGGATAGATAGATTATGGGAAATTTTGCTGATTGGATTTTAAAAAAAGAAGAGATTCGGGAATATAATGATGCTTTGGAAGAGTTTTATGCTTTGCATCTTGATTATGCCGTTTCTTTATATGATGATATGCGAAACAATTCTAAAGAGCATCACAGTGATTTGATAATAGGTCTTTTTTTTCGGGAATTGATTGAAACCTTAGATGGCATAAGAATTCTTTATCGGGAAAACTGTATTAAGCCGAGCATTCCTATTTTAAGGATGATTTTTGAGCTTTATTTAGAAATTAAGTTTTTGCTTTTAGATGAATCTGAAATTGAAAATAAAGCCAGGGTTTATGATCTTTGTATTATTCATACTGAAATAAAGAAGCTGGAAAGACAGGGGATAAAGGATTCTGTTTTATTGCAGGAGTATTATGCTGAACGTGACAGTTTATTTGAAGAGATGAGCCCTGAATACCAGGAGAACGTAATTAAGAATTTAAAAAACAAGGTTAATGATTATGAGCCTAAGTGGTATGGAGTAGTCAATAAAAAGTATAATAGCTTATATGAATTGGCTAAAAAGGTTAATGAACAGGATCTGCACAGAAATTTTTACAAGGAGCTTTCCAAGCATGCTCATGGTTATATGCCGCGTTATCGTCTGTTAAATAAAGAGGGAAAAAATTATTTTGAGCCTTTGCGTTCACCCAAAGGGGCTGCTTTGTTCAGTGAATACTGCAATGATATTTTGATAAGCATTTATGCTTTGTTTACTGATTATTATCTGCAGGAAAATTCGTATGGCAGATTATTGCTGTTTGCCGCTAATATGGAGGTTAAGGTCAACAAGATTAAGCATTTAGAGAATTTAATAAAAATAGAGTAAGAACCAAAGTATGGCAGGAATGAATTAAAAGAGTGCCGAACTAATTTAAAAATTTGATTTCGAGGAGATTAAGATAATGGGAAAGATTATAGCAGTAGTGAATCAGAAGGGAGGAGTAGGGAAAAGCACAACAACAGTTAATTTAGGGGCAGCTTTATCAGCTCAGGGCAAGAAGGTCCTTTTAGTTGATATTGATCCGCAGGGGAATACAACGAGCGGTTTGGGGATAGAAAAAAATACTTTGCCTGAATGTATCTATAATCTTTTAGTAAACGGCAGAGAGGTTTCTGCTATTATGCAGAAAACAAAAGTAGATAATTTATATTTGCTGCCGGCTACTATTCAATTGGCAGGAGCAGAGATTGAGTTAGTTTCAGCTATGTCGAGAGAGATGAAGCTGAAAAAGGCTTTAAGCAGGGTACGCAATGATTATGATTATTTTTTAATTGATTGTCCTCCTTCTTTGGGTCTCTTGACTTTAAATGCTTTAACTGCTGCTGATTCCCTGATTATTCCTATTCAATGTGAATTTTATGCTTTAGAGGGGTTAAGCCAGCTGTTAAAAACGATTGCTTTGGTAAAGGAGCATTTGAATGAATCCTTGGAGATAGAGGGCATTTTGCTTACTATGTATGATGCCAGAACTAATTTAGGGCAGCAGGTAGCAGAAGAGGTTAAAAATTTCATGCCGGATAAGGTCTATAAAACCTATATTCCTCGTAATATCAAATTAAGTGAAGCGCCTGGCTTTGGCCTGCCGATTATGCTTTATGACAAAAAGTCAAAGGGTGCTCAGGCTTATGAGGAGCTGGCTTATGAGGTGATCAATCATGGCTAAAAATGTGTTGGGCAAGGGGTTGCAGGCTTTGCTTTCTGATTTGCCGGAAAGCAGGAAGGTTATGGAGCTGACGACAGATTTATTAAAACCCAATCCTTTTCAGCCCAGAACTGTTTTTAATGAAGAAATGCTTAATGATTTAGCTTCTTCTATTCAGGAGCATGGCATGATTCAGCCAATCGTAGCAGTAAAATCAGACTCCGGTTATCAAATAGTAGCCGGAGAAAGAAGATGGCGGGCAGCTAAATTATTAGGCTTGGAGAAGGTTCCTGTTTTAGTTCAGGATTATGAGCAGTCTAAGCTGCTGGAGATTGCTTTGATTGAGAATTTACAGAGAGAGGATTTGAATCCGATAGAGGTAGCTGTTTGTTATCAAAGACTGCTTGATGAGTTAAGCTTTACTCAGGATGAATTGGCTAAACGGGTAGGAAAAAGCCGGACAGCAGTAACTAATGCTTTAAGATTATTAAAATTGCCGGAGGTAATTAAAAATTATGTTTCATGTGAAACATTATCAGGCGGACATGCTAAAGCTATTCTCGGTTTAAAGGAAAGCGAGCAGCAGATTGCCTTGGCTGAAAAGGTAATAAAGGAAGGGCTTTCTGTCAGACAAACTGAGGAATTGGTGAAGATATATCAAGCGGATAAGAGCAAAAACAGAGCAAAAAAGAAACCATTATCGGCTGAATTTATGGCAATAGAGGACAGATTAAAAAATTTTTTTGGTACTAAAGTGGCCATTCATCAAGGAAAAAAGAAAGGACGTATAGAAATAGAATATTATTCCTCAGAAGATTTAGAACGAATTTTAAGCAGTTTATCTTTGACTGAAGATTAAATTGCAGGTAAGGAGATTCCGGCTGATAAAAGGCTGGAATTTTTTATAGAAGGGAATGATTTTTGATGAAACAACGCGAAGAATTAGACTGGCTTGGTACAAAAGAAATCCCTGATGAGGCTTATTATGGAATTCAGACAGCCAGAGCTAAGGATAATTTTCCTTTAAGTGGTCTTAAAGTGCATAGAGAGTTAATCAGAGCTTTGGCTATGGTTAAAAAGGCTGCGGCAGAAACTAATAGGGAATTAGGTCTTTTGGAACAGGAAAAGGCTTCGGCTATTATTCAGGCTGCTGAAGAGATAATCAGCGGGCAGTGGCAGGAGCAGTTTATAGTTGATGCGTTGCAGGGCGGTGCCGGTACTTCAACTAATATGAATATGAATGAAGTTCTAGCTAACAGGGCTTTGGAGATTTTGGGCAGAGCCAAAGGGGATTATGAGTATATTCATCCCTTAAATGATGTTAATATGAGTCAGTCAACTAATGATGTTTATCCGACTGCTTTAAAAATAGCGGCAGTAAATTTACTGATGCCTTTAAATTATGGTTTGGCAGCTTTGCAGGAAGCCTTGCAGTTAAAGGAAGAAGAATTTGCCGGAGTGGTAAAAATGGGCAGAACTCAATTGCAGGATGCTGTTCCTATTACCTTAGGGCAGGAATTTAGTGCTTATGCGCAGGCCATATCCAGGGATCGCTGGCGTATATATAAGGTTGAGGAAAGACTGCGGCAGGTTAACCTTGGCGGAACGGCGATTGGGACCGGTCTTAATGCTGAACGCAAGTATATTTTTATGGTAAATGAAAAATTAAGGGCTCTTACCGGACTTGGCATTGCCAGAGCAGAGAATATGATTGATGTGACTCAGAATATGGATTGCTTTGTTGAGGTATCAGGTTTGCTTAAAGCGGCTGCGGTTAATCTCTGCAAAATAGCCAATGATTTGCGCCTTTTGTCCTCCGGTCCTAAAACGGGCTTGGGAGAGATCAATCTTCCTCAGCTGCAAAGCGGTTCTTCAATTATGCCGGGAAAAGTAAATCCGGTTATTCCTGAGGCGGTAAATATGGTCGCTTATCAGGTGATGAGCAATGATTTAGCTATTACCTTGGCTTCATCTGCCGGACAGCTGGAATTAAATGCTTTTGTTCCTTTGATTGCCCATAATTTATTGCAGTCATTAGATATTTTAAATAATGGGGTGGATATATTAAGACGGCTGTGTATTACAGGCATTACAGTTAATTCTGAAAAATGCTTACAGTATTTAGAAGAAAGCTATGGTCTGGTAACGGCTTTGGTTCCTTATCTGGGCTATGAAAAAGCAGGGGAAATAGCTAAGAAGGCGCTTACTGAGAAGAAAAAAATAGCTGAGATAGTATTAGCTGATAAGCTGATGACTAAAGAGGAATTGGACATAATTCTTAATTTGCCGGAAACTACGCATCCTGGTATTTGCGGCGCTAAATTCTTAAAGGATAAATTACAAACTAAAAAACATCATCATGATTAAAGGAGGAAGGACAATGCAGGGAGCACCACAGGGAGAAAGATTGCATATAGCTCTTTTTGGTCGGAGAAACGCTGGAAAATCAAGCTTAATTAATGCTTTAACTAATCAGGATATAGCTTTGGTTTCTGATGTGCCGGGAACAACGACTGATCCGGTGTATAAAAATATGGAGCTTTTGCCTTTAGGACCGGTAACCTTAATTGATACAGCAGGTATTGATGATATAGGGATGCTGGGTGAAATGCGGGTTGAACGCAGTATGAAGGTAATGAATAAAACCGATATTGGACTTTTAGTCTTAACGGCTGAGGAGGGTATCGGTGATTATGAAAAGGATCTTCTGAAAAATCTGCGGCAAAGGGAAATTCCGGTTATTGCCGTATTAAATAAAATCGATATGATCGATGATTTAGAAAAGGTAAGAGCTGAAATACAAAAGGATTTAGGCACTCCTTTGATTTTAACCAGTGCACTGCAAAGAAAAGGGATAGAAGAATTAAAACAGGCTTTGATCAATAATACTGCTCATGGCTGGCTGAAATCAGTAATTGTAGGTGATTTGATCAATCCGGGAGATTTGGTTGTTTTAGTTATACCTATTGATACAGCAGCTCCTAAGGGAAGGCTTATTTTACCTCAGGTACAGACTATTCGTGATATTATAGACCATGACGGAATGGCCATGATGGTTAAGGAGAGAGAATTAAAGGAAGCTTTGGAATCGATGAAAAAGAAACCGCGGTTGGTCATAACTGATTCACAGGCTTTTCTTAAGGTCAGTGCTGATACTCCTCTGGATATACCTTTGACTTCTTTTTCAATTTTATTTGCCCGGTATAAGGGCGATTTGGCTACCCTGGTTGAAGGTGCTAAGGCGTTGGCTAAATTGCAGCAGGGAGATAAGGTTTTGATTGCCGAAGCCTGTACTCATCACTGTCAGGCTGATGATTTGGGCAAGGTGCAGATCCCTCGCTGGATTAGGCAGATGGTAGGCGGTGAGGTCGATTTTTCCTGGTGTCATGGCGGAGACTATCCTCCGAATCTAAAGGACTATAAGGTTATTATTCACTGCGGCGGCTGTATGATTAATCGCAAGGAGATGCTGTATCGGGTGAATAAAGCTAAAGAAGAGGGCGTGCCTATTGTCAATTATGGAGTTTTACTGGCTTATGTCCACGGAATACTTGACCGTGCTCTGGAAATGTTTCCTTTGGCTAAATTAATTTGGGAAGAAGATGAATGATTTGCGTTCAGTTATTAAGGCCGGCGCTGTTTTTACCGGAGATGAAGAGATCAATGAGCCTTGCTATATTTTAGTAGAACAGGGCTTGATTAAGGATATTATTTTAGTGAGAAACTCGGCTTTGCCTGAGGGCAGATTGATAGATTTATCGGATTTATATGTTTTGCCGGGCTTAATAGATTGTCATGTTCACTTGTTTATGGAGGGCATTTTTGATATGCCTGAAAGGGGAAGGCGCTGGAAGGAGATACGGGAAATAACTCTTTTGCGGGCTGCTGAAAATCTGGAAAGAACGATAAAATCCGGCGTAACTACTGTGCGTGATTTAGGCTGTCCGCCGCAGATGACAGCAGTCTTAGCGGAAGCCATTAAAAAGAAGATCGTTTTGGCACCGGATTTGTTAAGAGCAGGGCAGGCTATCTCGATTACCGGCGGACATTTTTATTATTCCGGCAATTATCAGGCTGACGGGGCCGAGGAGGTTCGCAAAGCGGTACGCGTTTTATGCCGGGAAAAGGTGCAGGTAATTAAGCTGATGCTGACCGGTTGTGTTAATTTTGTTCTGCAAAATGCCGGAGCAGTAGAATTTACTCAGGAAGAAATAGTTACAGCGATTGAAGAAGCTCATCGCTTAGGCAGAAAAGTAGCGGTTCATGTGAACGGCAAAGAGGGGGTCAAGCTGGCTTTAGACTCCGGAGCTGATACTATTGAGCATGGTGCTTTGCTGGATGAGGATATTATTGATTACTTAACTGAGAAGGATTTTTACTGGATACCGACCTTAATTCCTTTTCAGAGGATGTATGATTATGGCGTGGAATACGATTATGCTGCTTTTCCGCCTGAAAAGGTTGCTGCCGTTTATGAAAAGCATTATTCGACAGTGCGAAAGGCTTTTGCAGCCGGAGTTAAAATAGCTGTCGGCACTGATGCCGGCTCTTTAGGAGTTTTGCATGGAGATGTTTTAAGCGAAATCAAGCTTTTAAAGCAATATGGGGGCTTGAAGCCAAAAGAAGCTTTGCAGGCAGCAACTAAATGGGCAGCCGAGGCTTTAGGAGTGGAGGAAAGCAGAGGCACTCTTGCGATAGGAAAAAAAGCTGATATAATAGGAGTGAAGAAAAATCCTTTAGCTGATTTGGATAGTCTGAGGAAGATTGCCTTTGTTTGTCATTCCGGAGAGATCGTTTATTCTCGAGATTAGGGAGGTACATGATTTGAATTCATTTTTAGCAATGTTTAATGAATACAGTTTAGTAGTGGAATTATCCATGACCTTAATGTTTTTTTGCGGATTTTTAATGTTTTTAGTCAATTACTTAAAGATGAAAAAGCTGTTAGGCTTTTATCAGCAGCTTTTTCGCGGCGGAGATAAAAATTTAGAAGAGATAATGGCTGTATTTACCGATAAGTGCGACCGGGCAGTCAGTGATGTTGAGGAATTAAGGGATAAGCTGCTCAGTGTAGGGCGGCAAACTGATAATTGTTTGCAAAAGGTAAGTATTTATCGTTTTGATGCTTTTCCTGATATGGGAGGCGAGATGAGCTTTTCTTTAACCTTATTAAATCAGGAGAACAGCGGTCTGATTATCAGCAATATTTATGGGCGCAATGAATCGAATGTCTATGTAAGAAATATCAAAAAAGGTCAGGCTGATTCCTACCTGCTTCCGGAAGAAGAAAAATCTTTAGCTGAGGCTATTGCTAAATGAAATTACTGATTTTAGGTGACAGCATTTCTTCCGGCTGGGGGGTTAAAAAGGGATACGCAGATTATTTGCTGGATGATTATGCGGGCAAAGAAAAAATTGAAATTTGTAATTACAGTGTTCCCGGTTCTATAATTACAGATGGCTTGAACCGGCTGCCTGAGATTTTGCCGGCAATAGGTCAGTTTGATTACTTTATCTGTAATTTTGGCACGAATGATGGCTTACCCAGTATCTATGGCGGTGAAGTAAGAGTTCCTTTAACTGAGTTTAAGCACGGTTTGGTTTCCTTGCTTGAATTATTGCCTGACTCTGTCGGTCTGATTTTTTTAGGTACGGTCAGCAGCTTTGAACCGGAGATCAATCAAAGCTTAGTTTTATATAATCAGGTGATAAGGGACTTTGCTCTGCAAAAGCAGGGGATTTTTATTGATTTGTATTCTTTGCTTTTGCTGCGGCCGGAGCTTTTGCAGGGAGATGGCTTGCATCCTAATGATTTAGGGCATCGTATTTTAGCTGATAAATTAAATGAAGTGATTCAAAAATGAATCACTTCATTATTTTTTGGCTCTAAAAGTTATTGCAGTATGGTGCTGGCTGGTGATGAAATCCTGGCTGCTTTTTGTGATGCAAAGGCATTTTGTGCTGCTGTTTACAGATTTTTTGTTTGGCTTCTTCAAATTTAACGACCGATACCTTATATTTATCAATCAATTGGGCAGTTGTTTTTCCTGCCTCTATATCCTTTACGACAGCGGACATTTTTTTGCCGCTTAAATCAGAAATAATTTTGGCATCAATTATTTGTGGTACTTTGATGTCTTTTTCCAGATAAGAGTTTATATCCTCAGCCGGTATATTCAGCTTTTGAGCCAGATTGCTGCTGCATTCTTTTAAGCGTTCTTTTCTAAATTGCTGTTTGATTTCTTTTTGCATATTTTTAAACTGAACCAGAGAAAGCTTATTTTCATCAAATAATTGGGCAATAGTTTTGCCGGATTTTAACTGCTTGATGATTTCATTGATATCTTGCTGTGAAAGCTGTGCTATAATATGAGCTTTAATTAGTTTAGGACCGCAAAAACCTTCTTCAGCATATTGCTTAAGGTCATTTTGGCTGATATTTAAAAATTGCGCCGTTTTTTGTTCCCTTAAATTATGGTGTGGATTTGGCTTTTGCGGAGGTTCAGCAGCTCCGGCCGGCAATACAAGCA
>JBJDXG010000095.1:0-5043 GCA_051866555.1 bacterium
CAAACTAGTAGGAAAAAGGAGGACTTTGGATGACTGGTTTGTTTTTTTCTGTGGCTGCGGGAATCTTAATGAGCATTCAGGGCACATTTAATACTCGGGTAACTGAAGTATTGGGAGTTAATTTGACTAATCTTTTGGTGCAGGGGTTGGGCTTTCTCGTTATGCTGGCGGTGTCTACGCTAAGCGGCGGCTTCGGCGGTTTAAAAAATTTAGGGGAAGTAAACAAGCTGTATCTTTTAGGCGGGATTATTGGGGTAATAATTGTTTATACCGTAATCAAGGGCATTGATTCCTTAGGCGTAACGACTGCTATTCTTTTAATCCTGCTTGCTCAGCTGAGCATGGCAGCGGCAATAGATTATTTCGGCCTGTTTGGCACCGAGAAGGTTGCTTTTGCCTGGAATAAATGGCTGGGACTGCTTCTTATGATCGGCGGAATATTATTTTTTCAGGGTGGTTTTAAATTTAAGTAGGTTATGAGGGATGAAAAGATGGATGGATTGATTATCAGAGATTTTATGCTTAGTGATTTGGCGGATTTTAAAGAGATGTGCGGCAGCCTGTTTAATTCCGAGGCGGTGGTTTATGAAGTCGGGGAAAAGCAGATGGAGGATACCTTTCACGAGATTATGGCAGGGAATGTTTTTCTGCGCGGTTTAATCATAGAGAAGGACGGCAGGACAGCAGGCTATGCTCAGCTTTCTTTTACTTATTCCAATGAGGCCGGCGGCTTAGTTGTCTGGCTGGAAGAGCTGTATATCAAGCCTGAATGGCAGAATAGGGGACTGGGCAGGAGCTTTATGCAGTGGCTGCTTCAGGAATATCAGGGAAAGGCTAAGCGCTACAGACTGGAGGTTTCTCCGGAGAATGAACGAGTAAAGGATTTTTACCGTGCCTGGGGCTTTGGGGAGCTTGCTTATCAGCAGATGATACTGAAGGCTTGAATTTTTAGAACAGAAAACATATAATAAAAAAAGAACAGTTATATAGTTTATTATGCTGGGGGTGCCTTAAGTGGCTGAGAGGATGTACCGACCCTTTGAACCTGAATCGGTTAGAACCGACGGAGGGAAGCATTTTCTTTCAGCTTGTCCCTTCTTGCGGATGAGCTTTTTTTATTAGGAAGGTGGTGGATGGATGGAACTGAAAATCAATGGCAGAAGAGAAGAAGTGCAGTCAGGTCTTACCTTGGCTGATTTGCTGAGCAATAAGGGCATTAAATTAGAGGCAGTGGTTGTAGAGCATAACGGCAGGATTTGTCCCAGAGAAAGTTATGCTCAGGTAATCCTACAGGATAATGACTGTTTGGAAGTTATTACTTTAGTTGGAGGAGGCTGAATGATGGACTATTTGGAGCTTGGCGGCAGAAAATTGCGAAGCCGTCTATTTATTGGAACAGGAAAATATAATAATGATAAATTGATTCCTGATATTGCTGCGAGGTCAGGGGCAGAGGTAATCACTGTAGCCTTAAGAAGGGTTAATTTATCCAATCCGGAGGATAATATTTTATTGCAGATACCAAAAGAAGTGCAGCTTTTGCCTAATACTTCCGGAGCCCGCAATGCTGAGGAAGCAGTGCGAATCGCTCATTTAGCTGAGGCTGCCGGCTGCGGCAAATGGATTAAAATTGAGATCATACCGGATAATAAATACTTATTGCCTGACAATCAGGAAACTGTCAGGGCAACGGAAATCTTAGCTAAAGAAGGGTTTGTAGTTCTGCCCTATATGTGTCCTGACCTGGTTATGGGGAAACGGATGGCAGAGGCCGGAGCTGCGGCGGTTATGCCTTTAGCGGCTCCTATCGGCAGCAACGGCGGATTGCAGACTAAGGAAATGATCAGGCTGATGATTGAGGAAATAGCTCTGCCGATTATCGTTGATGCCGGTATCGGGCGGCCTTCTGATGCCTGTATGGCTATGGAAATGGGAGCGGCTGCCTGCCTTTTGAATACGGCTATTGCCAGCTCGCCTGATCCTCTTTTAATGGCCGAGGCTTTTGGCCTGGCGGTTAAAGCAGGCAGAGAGGCTTACCTGGCGGGACTAGGTCCGGTAGGGCAGGCTGAAGCTTCTTCTCCTTTGACCGGCTTTCTGCGGGGTGAGGATTAAATGGCTTTTTATGATGAATTGCAGCAGCAGAAGGAATGGGTAAAGGCTGAGCATAGGTCAGTGGACAGAGCTCTGATTGAATATATTCTGCACAAGAGAAAGCTCACTCTGGCTGACTTTTGGGCGTTGATTTCCCAGGAAGCAGAGCCGTATCTTGAGCTGATTGCCGGAAAAGCCCATGAATTGAGCAAGCGCTTTCACGGCCAGTCTGTTTTGCTTTATGCCCCGATTTATTTGTCTAACTATTGTGTCAATAAGTGCATTTACTGCAGCTTTAATCACAGCAATAAATTACTGCGGAAAAAACTGACTGTTGAGGAGGTTGAGGAGGAGGCTAAGGCTCTGGCGGCTACCGGAATACGTCATGTTATTATCTTAACCGGTGAAGCGCCTAATAGAGCGGGCCTCGCTTATCTTAAAGAATGTATTAATGTCCTAAAAAAATATTTCTCGTCTATTACTTTAGAGGTTTATCCTATGGTGACCGAGGATTATCGGGAGATGGCTGATTTGGGAGCAGACGGTCTGACTATTTATCAGGAAACGTATGATGAAAAATTATATGATGAGATTCATCTTGCCGGGCCGAAGAAAAATTACCGCTTTCGGCTTGATGCTCCGGAAAGAGCTTGTCTGGCCGGCTTTCATTCAGTCAATATCGGGGCTCTTTTAGGACTTGCACCGTGGCGGGAGGAAGCCTTGTATACGGCTTTTCATTTGCAGTATTTGCAGGATCATTATCCGGCAACCATGGTCAGTGTTTCTTTTCCGCGCTTAAGGCCGCATGTAGGCTCTTATGACCCGGCTTTTCCGCTGTCTGATAAAAATTTAGTGCAGCTGCTTTTAGCCTTCAGGGTATTTTTGCCTCAGGCGGGAATTACTATGTCGACCAGAGAAAGAGCCGATTTTCGTGATCATCTGATTCCTTTAGGCGTTACGAAGATGTCAGCCGGGTCGATGACGACGGTTGGCGGGTATGCTAAGCCGGCCTCTGACAGCGGCCAGTTTGATATTTCTGATGACCGCAGCGTCGATGAGGTGAAGGCGGCTATCATTAAAGCAGGCTATCAGCCAATCATGCAGAATTGGTGTGCTTTCTGATGAATAAGTTTCAAAAAGGCTTAACGGCTTATTTTACTGAAGAGCAGCTAAAGCGGATCGCGAGATTAAAGGTGGGGATTGCCGGAGCGGGAGGCCTTGGCTCTAACTGTGCAGTTAATCTGGTGCGTTCCGGATTTCAGAAATTTGTTATAGCTGATTTTGATAGAGTAGAGGCCAGCAATTTAAATCGGCAGTTTTATTTTTTAAACCAGCTGGGGGAATACAAGGTTGCAGCTCTAAAGGATAATCTTTTGGCAATCAATCCCGATTTGGAGCTTTTGACTCTCCCTGTTTTAATAACTAAGGATAATTGCGACGAGATTTTTGGTGACTGTGATGTGCTGGTGGAAGCGTTTGACCAGCCGATAGTAAAGCAGATGTTTTTAGAACACTTCTGGGACAGCAGCAAGCTTTTAGTTGCGGCTTCCGGCATTGCCGGCTTTGGCGACAGTGACCGGCTGGCAGTCAACCGGCTCAGGGAGAATATCTATTTGATTGGGGACAGGGTATCGGGGATTGACCTTAAGCCTCCTTTTTCTCCTTGTGTAAATATTGCGGCAGCGAAGCAGGCGGATCTGATTTTAGCTTATGCTTTGGAGGAAACAGATGAAGATTTATCGTTTGATTGATGCTAATTTAAACCGGGCAGCAGAGGGACTTCGGGTATTGGAGGATTTAGCCAGATTTAACCTAGAGGCTAAGAATCTGACGGAGAGGCTTAAGGCTTTGCGCCATGCGGTGCGCAAGGATCTCGCTCTGCTTCAGACAAGCTGTCTTAGGGAACGTGATTCACTCTCTGATACCGGTTTTGCTTTATCGCAGGAGAGCAGTCTGGATGATAAAGAGAATATTGAGCAGGTGATAACGGCTAACTGTAAGCGGGTAGCTGAGGCGCTGAGGGTTATTGAGGAAATGCTGAAGGCAGCCGGCTATTACGATTTGTCTAAGCGCTATGAGCAGCATCGCTTTTTTGCTTATGCTCTGGAAAAGGAATTTTATCTTCACAGTCAGGATAAGATGCGTAATTTCACGACTGATTTATATTGCTTGACCGGAGAAGAATTTTCTCTGGGCCGGAGCAATCAGGAAGTCGTAGAGCAGATGATTAAAGCAGGCGTAAAAATAATTCAATATCGGGAGAAGGAGAAAAAGATGCTGGCCAAGTATCGGGAATGTCTGCTTTTGCGGGAGATGACGGCTGCGGCCGGAGTGACCTTTATCATCAATGATGATGTCCATTTGGCTTTAGCGGTGGAGGCTGACGGTGTACATATCGGTCAGGATGATCTGCCGGTGGAAAAGGTGAGAGATATTTTGGGCTTTGATAAGATAATCGGTCTTTCTACCCACAGTAAGGAGCAGGCTGACGAGGCGGTAAGATGCGGAGCTGATTATATTGGGGTAGGGCCTGTTTTCAGCACGCAAACTAAAAAAGATGTTTGTGCTGCGGTTGGCTTTAGTTACCTTGATTATGTAGTCAAAAATATTCCCATTCCTTTTGTGGCTATCGGCGGGATTAAGGAGCACAATATCAGAGAGGTAAGGGAGCATGGAGCAGGCTTGATTGCTCTGGTGACAGAAATAGTGGGTGCTGATAATATTGAGGATAAAATAAAAAATTTGAGGAGGCGGTTAAATGAGTAAGACACAAATGGCGGCAGCTAAGGCGGGAATTATTACTGAGGAAATGCTTTGCGTAGCTAAAAAGGAAGGTCTTGAGCCGGAAAAATTACGGGCTTTGATAGCCGAAGGCAAGGTGGTAATTCCGGCTAACAAGAATCATAAGAGCTTAAGTCCGGAAGGTGTTGGACAGGGATTAAGAACTAAGAT
>JBJDXG010000096.1:0-21676 GCA_051866555.1 bacterium
AATGTATATAATTTTTTAAATTATTCCAAAATAAGATTGCGGGGATGACTGGCGGTGAAAATATAGCTGAAGGAGGACTGCTGATGGATAATCTGGGGCTTTTATCATCCAAGGTAGCGGAAAATAAAAAGGTTCTCCAAAAAAAATTTGCTTTAGCGGCTGATGCTGTTTTTCGGGACGGATATCTGGGCGGAGATAAAAAAATACCTTTTTTGCTCTTTTATCTGGACAATACAGTTAATGGAGAAGTTATTAATCGTGATATTCTTAATCCCCTTTTATATGAGCAGCATTTAGAGAGAAAATGGACCAGTCTTTCCGGTGATTTAAGAGAGATTTTACAGAAAAATTGCAATTCAGGTGCTCAGTTAAAGGAAGTCGATCGCTGGGAGGAGCTGCTGCCGTTAGTTTTGTACGGCTGGATTGCGGTTTTTTTAGAAGGAGAAAGGACTGCTCTGCTGCTTCAGTCTCCCGGCTGGCCGAAGCGTTCGCCCAGCTCTCCGCAGATGGAAAAGGAGGCTCTGAGCTCTCGCGTAGGCTTAGTAGAAAATCTGGCGGATAATATTGCCCTGTTAAGAATGAGGATCAGAAGTCTGGATTTAGCTGTGGAGAGAACTGATGTAGGAAATTTTGTCCCCAGCTATGTTGGCATAGTTTATATGCAAAGCCGGGTCGACCAGAAATTATTAAAGAGGATTAAAGAAAAATTAAATGAGCTTAATGTTGAAGGTCTGATTTTAAGCGGTGAACTGACTCAGTTTTTAGAAGATAATCCCTTTTATTTTTTCCCTAAAACCAGAATAACTCAGCGCATGGAGCTGATTACAGCCTCTTTGGTAGAAGGGAAAATAGTGCTTATTTTAGACGGCAGTCCTTATGCCATAATTTTTCCGATTTCAGTTCAGTCCTTCTTTGTAGTCTCTGATGATTACTCGGAAAGATATATACCGGCCAGCTTTCTTCGGGTTATCCGTATTTTAGCTTTGTTTATTGCTATTCTTTTGCCGGGCTTTTACACAGCTTTAGCAACCTTGAATATGGATTTGATACCGTATGATATGCTTTTGAATATTGCCCGTTCCCGGCAGTCGGTTATTTTTTCTCCTTTGCAGGAAAGCCTGTTTTTAGGCTTTTTCCTGGATGTTTTGCAGGAAGGCAGTCTCAGAGTGCCGGGGCCGATCAGCCAAACGGTAGGTATAGTCGGCGGTATTGCTTTGGGACAGGCGATAGTTTCCGCCAAGATAGTAGGGCCGATGGTAGTTATTATTATTTCTTTAACTGCGGTAAGCTCCTTTGTTGCTTCCAGCTATCGCCTGACGTTAGTGATTAAGGTTTTGCGGGTGGCTTTTATTTTGTTGGGCGGTTTTTTAGGCTTATATGGGCTTACCCTGGGAGTTTTATTCATGTTTACCATTCTGGCTGCGACTAATTCCTTTAATGAGCCGTATTTTGCTCCTTATGCTCCTTTTGGTCTGCAGAATATGAAGGACGGGATAATAAAGTTTCCCCCGTCCCTGGGAGCTACCTTTTTAAAAAAGAACAGGAAAGTTTTGCAGGAGGAAAAAAATGATCGAAGAACAACATCTGATAACTAGCCGCCAGTTTTTCACTTTAATCATAGGTTCGGTTTTAGCCGGCAATTTTATTTTTCTGCCGCGGTATTTTCTGACCTTGGGTCTGGATTATATCTGGCCCTTAATCTTATCGGCTCTTTATCCTGTTTTGCTTATTTCTTTTATTGGTCTGATGAACCGCTGGTTTGCTGGGCAGTCTTTTGTGCAGTACGGACAAAAATTGATCGGTGTTTTGGGCATGAGGATTTTCAGTCTGTTTTATCTGGTCTGGGGAATTTTTGAAATGAGCAATATTCTTTTTTTCTTCAGCCAGTCGCTGGGTTCCTTTGTCTTAAAAAACATTTCTATTTTTGTTATTTTATTCATGGTTCTTCTTTTATGCAGTTTTTTAGCTTCCTATGGCTTTAAAATTATTGGCCGGGTGAATGAGCTGCTGTTTTATTTATTGCTGCCGGTGCCCTTTTTTATGCTGGCTATCTTGCCTGATATAGAGTTTAAATATCTGGTTCCGATTTTTCAGGCCTCCTGGGGTGACATCTGGCAGAAGGGTGCTGTTATGCTGCTGCTTTATTCGGGGATTGACAGTGTTTTGATTTACAGTGGATTTGTTCAGCAGCAAAAATCTGTGCTGAAAGCAGGATTCTATTCTGTTGTGTCTTTGTTTATCATGTATGGCCTGGTTTTTGTATTTACCTTGGGCTTTTTTGGGCCCGGGGCAATAAAATTTTATACATGGCCGATTCTCAGTATGTTTAATGCGGTAAGAATACCGTTTTTTGAACGGCTGGAATCTTTGTTTACCTTTATCTGGGTCATTCTGGTATACAGAGCGGTGGGGATAAGGATATTCTGCATTTCTTATCTTGTAGAGCAGAGCTTTGGTCTGAAGAAAAGAATCTGGGTAATTGGAGCAATTTTTGGCAGTATTCTGACCGTGTATCTTTTTTTAGCGGTCAATGATTTTCTTTTATATAACTTTATCAGTTTGGGGTGGCAGTCAGCTTTGCTTCTATTTAACCTCAGCTTAATATTTTTGTTCTGGCTGCTTGCCTTGTCCAGACGGGGAAAGGGTGAAAAAGTTGGTTAAAAAATTGCTTTGCGGGGTTATCGCTTTACTTCTTATGATTTTTGTCTCCGGTTGTCAGGGAAATTATAAGGACAGCAAATTAACCTTTTTGCCCAGTGGTATATGTATTGATACTAAGGAGGCGGTTGACAGGGAAAAACAGCAGGAATCTGAGACTAAAGAGAAGGAAGATGATGATAGGGAAGAAAAAAGCTCTCCTGATCCTGCCAGGTCAGCCGGGATTAAACGGCAGAAGGAGGGGAGAGAGCCTTTTATTTTTACGGTTATAGGACCTACTTTAGCTGAGAAGGCTAAAGAAACATATCAGATTTATACCCAGCAGGCTTATACCATGGAGCAGGGGCTTCAGGCGGTAGAAGCGGCGACTAGCCGGAATGTAGTTACCTCTCATGTGCGAACCTTGACTTTAGGCAGTGAATTAAGCAGCAAGGGGCTAAAGGATTCACTGTTCTATTTTTACCGCAATCCCGATATAGGGAGTGATACGCTTTTAACGGTTGCTTATGGGACGACTGCTTCGGCTTTAATCAAGCAGCTGCCGGTTGATGATATAGGTATGAGCAGCTTCCTCTTTAACTTTTTTGAAGGTGCCAATAATAATCTTCTGGTAGAAGAGGTTAATATGACTTCATTCTTTAAACAGATCAACAATTTTCCTTATACGGGGTTTATCCCGACCTTCAGCCTGGCGGATAAAAGACCGTATTGGAGCGGCCTTGCTTTGTTTCAGGAGGACAGGATGGTAGCTCATCTTAACCGTCACGATGCTCAGCTCTTAGCTCTGGTCAATAATGTGAACCGGGAGGCGTATCTGCCGGTCATGGAAGGGAAGGAGCATGCTGTGGTTCTGATTAAGGGCAAAACGAGGATCAAGCCTTCATACGTTAAGGATAACTGGCGCTTTAACATAAAGACGGAAATAAAAGGAGAATTATTGTTTCCCGGCCAAAAAGCAGGATATTTAAGTGATGCTGAGATAAATAAATTAGAGAAGAGGATTGCTGTTAATATTAAACAGCAGCTTGACAAGATGATTTTTTTAATTCAAAAGAAGTATAAGGTCGATGCTTTAGGCTTAGGCGCGCTTGCTTACAGAGAAGATTGGCGGAAGATGAAAAGAGAGAGCTGGCAGGAGGATTTCCCTAAGGCGGAGATTAAAACTGAGGTTAGCTTTAATGTTAATAAGATTGGAGAGATCAATTAACCGTAAAATACCTTATCTGGAAATAAAATTATAGCTATTGCGATTGACACTAAAAAGAGTTACAGTATATAATAATAATAAATATGTTTGTATATACTATGGTTTTATGGTATATAGGAGGTGCGCCATGGCGGATTTAAAGCGGATAATTATTAGTTTGCCTTATAACCTGCTGCAGGAGATTGATTATGCAGTCAGTCAGGAAAAATGCAGCCGGAGTGAATTTATCAGGGAAGCTATGCGTTTATACCTTGAAGATAAAAGAAAAAGAGAGGTTAAAGAGCAAATGAAAAACGGATATCTGGCCATGGCTAAAATAAATCTCGAATTAGCAGAAGAATTTTTGGCAGTAGAGGATAGGTCGCAATGCAAATATGAAAGCTATATCTTGCAGAACAGTAAATACGTACTGGAGAGTGAGGAATGTGGAGGTTAAACGAGGAGATGTTTTTTATGCTGACCTCAGCCCTGTTGTAGGTTCCGAGCAAGGCGGGTTTCGGCCAGTTTTAGTAATACAGAATGATATAGGGAACCGTTATAGTCCCACGGTAATAATAGCAGCAATTACTTCCCGCATCAGTAAAGCAAAATTACCGACTCACATAGAGCTTAGAGCTGAGATGACCGGCTTGGATAAAGATTCTGTTATTCTTTTGGAACAGGTGAGAACGATTGACAAAAAGCGCTTGAGGGACAAAATTACCTTTTTGGGAGAGGAAACTATGAAAAGGGTAAACGGCGGATTGAACATAAGTCTTGGCCTGTGGGATAATTAATCCTCAGGTCTTATTTTTTTGGAGGTACATAAAAATGGATTTAGAAGAAGAGTTAAAGCGTTTGAGAAGGGAGTTTCACCGTTTTCCGGAGCCTTCTTTTGCTGAGTACAAAACGGGTGACAGGATAGCGGAGTATCTTTCCTCTTTGGGCATGGAGGTAGAAAGGTTTAAGACCGCAGTGGTTGGGACTGTTGGGGAAGGCAGTCCGGTGATTGCTTTAAGGGCTGATATGGATGCTTTGTCTCTGACGGAAGAAAGGGATTCTGACTATAAGTCGGAAAATCCGGGTTTTATGCATGCCTGCGGGCATGATGGTCATATGACCATGGTTTTGGGGGCAGCGATACTATTGGCGAAGAAGCAGCTTCCCGGTAAGATTAAATTTATCTTTCAGCCGGCAGAAGAAAAAGTTAAGGGTGCTGATTTTTTAATTGAGTCTGGGGTTATAGATGAGGTTGATGAGATTTTTGGTCTGCATTTAATGCCTGATTTTCCTGCCGGAGAGGTTTATCTGAAAAAAGGTCCGGCCATGGCGACCAGTGATTTATTTGAGCTGACGGTCTTGGGGCAGGCGGGTCATGGAGCCCGTCCGGATCTCGGCAAAAATGCTATTTTAATGGCGGCTCAGGTCATCAATGCTGTGCTGTGCTTTACGGCGCAGTTTAGTCCTTTAGAGACGGCTGTGGTTAATTTTGGCATGATTAACGGCGGAGTGCGGTATAATATTATTCCTGACCGGGTTACTTTAGTCGGGACGGTAAGAACCCTGGATGAAGCTCTGCGTGACTGCATAGAAAGAAAGCTTGAGGAGATAGCTGCAAGCATTACCGGTCTTGCGGGAGGAAGCTATGAGTTTGTTTATGAGCGGGGCTGCGGGGTCCTGATAAATGATGACGCTTCCTGCCTTAAGGTGGAGAAGGCTTGCCGGAAGCTGGATATTCCCTTTTCCTGGGCCGTGAATCCTATGCTTTTAGCGGAGGACTTTGGGCAGTATTTAAAGCGGATCAAGGGCGCTTATTTTTGGCTGGGAACGAGGAATGCAGAAAAGGAATGTATTTATTCTCTGCATCATCCTCGGTTTGATTTAGATGAAGCTGTTTTGCTTCAGGGAGCACGTTTGTTTGCGGAAATAGTTGAAGATTATTTGAAGGAGGCTAAGTAGATGAAAGCACTTGTAGGCGGAAAAATATATACGGTAACTAAGGGGATAATTGAGGAAGGAGCAGTTTTGCTTAATGAAGGCAGGATTGCAGCTGTAGGTAAAAATATAGAAATACCGGCGGGAGCTGAAATTATTGACTGCCGGGGCTGTCATATCATGCCTGGAATTATTGATGCTCATACTCATTTGGGCATATCGGAAGAGGGTATAGGAGAAGAAGGCTGGGACTACAATGAAGAGGCTGATCCTGTTACTCCGGCCATGCGGGCGATAGATGGCTTTAATCCTCAGGAGCTGGGTGTAGCTGATGCTTTAAGAGGCGGGGTGACTACGGTAATGGTTGCTCCGGGCAGCGCCAATGTGGTGGGCGGTCAGGTCGCTGTGGTCAAGACTGCCGGCAGATGGCTGGATGAAATGCTGGTCAATGGCTATGCCGGAATGAAGGTTGCCTTCGGGGAAAATCCGAAACGGGTTTATGGTGAGCAGAAGAAAAGCCCGATAACGAGAATGGGTACAGCTGCTTTGCTGCGGGAATGTCTGATCGATGCTGAGAATTACCGCCGTAAGAAAGCCAAGGATGATAACTGGGAAATGGATGAAGGAATGGAGGCCATGCTTCTGGTGCTTGAACGCAAGGTGCCTTTGCGGGCCCATGCGCACAGGGCGGATGATATGCTGACTGCAATCAGGATCGCTGAGGAATTTAATCTCCGTCTCGTTTTGGATCATGGAACCGAGGGACAGAAAATAGCGGATATTTTGGCAGCGAAAAATATTCCGGTGGTTTTCGGCCCGCTTATGACTTCAAGAAGCAAGATAGAGCTGAAGGACCGCTTTGACAGTACTCCGGCTGTTCTGGCGCGGGCCGGAGTAAAGGTCGCTTTTTGTACCGACCATCCTGTTCTGCCGATTCAGTATCTCAATATAGGTGCCGGAGTGGCTATGCGGGAAGGCTTGTCCGAAGAGGATACCTTTAAAGCACTGACTGTCAATGCCGCGGAAATTCTAGGCGTTGCAGACCGTTTAGGCAGTATAGAAGCCGGCAAAGACGGTGACTTAGTTGTTTATGACGGTTATCCTTTAGAGGTAGCCAGCAAGGTCGTGCGGGTTATGGTTAATGGGGAAACTGCCTTTGAACGGGGAGAAAAATAATGAAAATATCAACCTGTTCACCAGACCAGACTAAGGATTTGGCTTTTAGGTTAGCTTTTCTTTTGCAGGAGGGCGATGTGCTGGCTTTGTTTGGCGACCTTGGGGCAGGCAAGACCTGCTTTACTCAGGGGCTGGCTTTGGGACTTGATGTGAGGTGCCCGGTTAAAAGCCCTACCTTTCAGATAATCAGAGAGTATCAGGGACGGCTGCCTCTGTACCATTTTGATTTATACCGTTTAGGTGAAGCAGAGGAGCTTTATGAAATAGGTTATGAGGATTATGTTTACGGCAGTGGAGTGACCGTAATAGAGTGGCCCAGCCGGGCGGAGGAGCTTTTGCCGGAGGAGAGGCTGGAAATTCATTTAAAAAGTACCGGCAGTGAAGCAAGAGAGCTGGAATTTCTGGCTTTCGGCGAGCGGGCAGAAAGGATAGTAAAGGAGATGGGCAAGGATGCTGGTTTTAGCGATTGATACAGCGACTCTGGCTGGCAGTGCCGCTTTATATCAGGATGGTCTTTTGGCCAGTTGCTTTTTGCATACGAAAAAAACTCATTCTGAGCGGCTGCTGCCAATGATAGATTTTTTGTTGCAGAGCATTGATTTGGCATTAAAGGATATAGATTTGATTACAGTAGTTAATGGACCAGGTTCCTTTACGGGAATCAGAATAGGGGTGACTACGGCGAAGACCTTGGCTCAAATGCTGCATAAGCCTTTGGCAGCCGTTAATACCCTGGAGGTTCTGGCTGCCAATATAGCTTCGGAAAAGGATTTGATCTGTCCCGTTTTAGATGCTCGGAAAAAGGAAGTTTATACCGCGTGCTATAAAAGGGATGAGAATGGTGAACTGCTGGAGCTGCTGGAGCCGGCAGCCCTGCCAGTGCAGAAACTGCTTGAGTTTTTACAGGACAGGGATGAGGACATCTGGTTTGTCGGAGACGGTCTTGGCGTTTATGGCGAAGAGCTGGGAGCTGCCTTGGGCAGAAGGTTTAAAATTGCTCCTGACCATTTAAAGCTGCCGAGTGCGGCGGCTGCAGCTGAGCTTGGGCTTAAGACATGGCATAAGGGGCTGCAGCAGGGTACAGTAGAACCGCTTTACCTGCGGCGTTCTGAAGCTGAGCTTGCCTGGGAGAAAAAGCATGGCTAAGCGGACTGTGGCTTTAATGACGGAAGCTGATTTAGATGAGCTGGCTGCTCTGGAAAAGGCTTGTTTTGCCGTTCCCTGGTCAAGAGCTTCCCTGGCTCAGGAATTGAGCAATCCTTTAGCTGTTTATCTGGTAGTAAGGCAGGAAGGTGTGATTGTGGCTTACATAGGCTGCTGGATAATCATGGATGAGGCTCATTTCACTAATCTGGCAGTCAGTCCTCTTTACCGCAGGCAGGGAATCGCCTGGGAATTATTGCAGTATCTTCTTCTGGTTCTTAAGCAGCGGGGAGTTAAGAGCGCGACCTTAGAGGTCAGGGTATCTAATCAGGCTGCCCGCAGCTTATACGAAAAAATCGGCTTTAAAGAGGCGGGAATCCGCCCCGGATACTATGCTGACAACGGAGAAGATGCTCTGATTATGTGGTTGGAAAGGTTGGATGAGAAATGAAAAAACGCTTTCTTTGTTTGGGGATAGAAAGCTCATGCGATGAAACGGCGGCAGCAGTAGTGGCTGACGGTCAGACGGTTTTATCCAATGTTATTGCGTCTCAGATTGAAACTCATAAAAAATACGGCGGTGTAGTACCGGAAATTGCCTCCAGATGCCATGTGCAGGCAGTGAATATGGTTTTAGAGCGGGCGGTAAGTGAGGCCGGGGTAGATTTTTCTGAGCTTGATTTGGTTGCGGTGACTAAGGGGCCCGGTCTGGTCGGCTCTCTTTTGGTCGGGGTATCGGCAGCTAAGGCGGCAGCTTACGTGCATAAGCTGCCTTTAGTTGGAGTTAATCACCTGGAAGGCCATATTGCAGCTAATTTTTTAGGTCAGGCAGCTTTTCCTGCCGTTTGTCTTCTCGTTTCAGGGGGGCATACCGAGCTTGTTTATCTGCCTTCTAAGGGTGAGTATGAGCTTTTAGGCACGACGCGTGATGATGCGGCAGGTGAGGCTTTTGACAAGATAGCCAGAGCCTTAAATCTGGGTTATCCCGGCGGGCCGAAGATTGACCGTCTGGCAGCTCTGGGAGACCCTGGTGCTTATAATTTTCCTCAGGGGCTAAGTAAGGAAGATACTCTTGATTTCAGCTTCAGCGGCCTGAAGTCAGCGGTTTTGAATTATCTGAATCAGTATAAGGGCGAGCGGGATGAAAAATGGCTGCAGGACTTGTGTGCCGGAGTTCAGCGGAGTATAACGGAAATCTTAGTCATGCGGACTATTACGGCGGCGCAGAGGAAAAATGCCGGGCAGATCTTTCTGGCCGGAGGCGTTGCCTGCAATTCCGGTTTAAGGCGCTTGCTGCAGGCGGAGGCTGAAAAGCATGGCTATAATGTGACTTTCCCTGAACCGATATTGTGTACTGATAATGCTGCCATGATTGCTGCGGCCGGGACGATTGCTTATCAGAGAGGGGAAAGAGCGGATCTGTCTTTGAATGCTTATCCCAGTCTTGATTTGCATTTCAGCCGGTGATAAATTGTGGATAAAAAGTAATCCACAGCTGTGGATAATGTGGAAAAACCTGTTGATAACTATAAATAAAGGGTTTTAGCTGGGGAAAAAACGGTGAGTAATGTGGGAAAAAATTTATTGATTATTGAGGAGGCCAAGTTGGGAAGAGCAATTGAAGAGATAATTTATAATTCGGCGAGCTCAGACAATACTTTGTCCTTAGGCTCAGCCTGCAATATGCACTGTATTTTTTGCAGTCATCAGTTCAATCCTCCGGGGCTGGAGGTTTACAGGCAGCCTTTTTTAAGTCTTGAGGAAATAGACAGCTTATGCGATTTTTTAGATCCGGACAGGAAAATAATTATTGGTGAGTCGGCTACCCGGGTGATAGAAGGAGAGCCCTTTCTTCACCCTGAGATCATGACTATACTGCACAGACTGCGGGAACGTTTTCCCCAAACCCTGATTCAGATTACGACTAATGGCAGTCTGCTGGACGAGAATAAAATTGAACAGCTTGCTGAGCTTTGTCCCCTGGAGCTTAATTTTTCCCTGAACAGTGCGAGCTGTCTGGGAAGAGAACGATTGATGGGTGACCGCTGTCCGGAAAGGGCTTTAAAAGCCTTGGAACTCATGGGGGAAAAGAAAATAGATTTTCATGGCAGTATAGTTGCTATGCCGCAGGTTGTCGGCTGGAATGATTTGGGTCTGACGATCAGAAAATTGGCTGACTGTGGAGCTTTGACAGTCAGAATTTTTTTGCCCGGCTTTTCTAAATACCGTTCTCCTGACTGGAGGTTCGGCTCTGAGCTTCAGCGGGAGCTTTTAGTTTGGCTTGAGAAAATGCGGGAAAAGGTTGCTGTACCGCTTTTATTTGAGCCGCCTTTTATAACTGACCTCAATGCCGTGGTAGCCGGTGTTCTGGCTGATTCTCCGGCTCTGCGGGCGGGAATACAGCGCGGGGATAGAATCATATCTGTTTTAGAGGAAAAGCCTTTATGCCGGACCGATGCTTTTAATAAAATAAAAAAATTAAAGAATCCAGGTTTAAAAATAGTAAGAAATGGGAAAAAGTATAATAAGCTTATTGTTAAGGAGGCGAATGCTGCCAGCGGCTTAGTTTTTGATTATGATCTTGCTCCCTGGCTTTTGCAGGAATGGCGGGATAAGAAATATGCTGCTGTGCTTATTTGTGCTTCTTCTCTGGCCTATTCGCTTTTAAAGGAGGCGGTGCGTTCCCTTAGCAAAGAGTGGGAGGTGATAAGGACTGAGAATGCTTTCTTCGGCGGCTCTATCTGCTGTGCCGGGCTGTTGACGGTAGCGGATTATCAGGCGGCTATTGACGAGTATCTTAAGCAAAATGCTCCGCCGGAGGTTATTTTTCTTGCCGCCCGCTCCTTTGACCGCTGGGGCAGGGATTTACTCGGGCAGTCGTATTTGCTGTTAGAGGAATTATATGATATACCTGTGAAATTAGCTTAAAATAAGAGAAAAAACAAGTATAAAAGAGATAATCTTTTTAAATAACAAAAAAACACCATCACTATTTCCTGAAAATGCTTGATTTTCTCAATCGAATTGGGTAATATAAATATCAAGATATTAGCACTCGAAACGAGTGAGTGCTAATAAAAAGATGAGGAGGGTTTTTATAATGGCAATTAAACCGTTAGCTGACCGCGTTGTTGTAAAGCTGTTGGCAGCAGAAGAAAAAACGAAAAGTGGTATTGTTTTGCCTGGCACTGCACAAGAAAAGCCACAAGAAGCAGAAGTTTTGGCAGTAGGTCCTGGCAGAATGTTAGATAATGGAACCAGAGTTCCAATGGAAGTAAAAGTAGGCGACAAGGTTGCTTTCAGTAAATATTCTGGTACAGAGATCAAAGTCAATGGTGATGAGCTGATGATTTTGAATGAAAAAGATATTTTAGGAATTATTGAATAAAATAAATAAGGAGGTTACATACAATGGGTAAACAATTACTGTTTGGCGCAGAAGCTAGAAAAGCAATGGAAAGAGGCGTTGATGCTTTAGCTGATGCTGTAAAAGTAACATTAGGACCTAAAGGCCGTAATGTAGTATTGGATAAAAAATTTGGTGCACCGCTTATTACTAATGATGGTGTAACTATTGCGAAGGATATTGAGCTGGACGATCCATATGAAAACATGGGTGCTCAATTAGTAAAGGAAGTTGCTACTAAGACTAATGATGTTGCTGGTGACGGTACTACTACAGCTACTTTGCTGGCACAAGCTATGATTAAGGAAGGCGTAAAGAACGTTGCTGCCGGAGCTAATCCAATGGTTTTGAAAAAAGGAATCTTCCAAGCTGTTGAATTGGTAGTTGACGAAATCAAGAAAATCAGCAAACCGATCGAAGATACAGAATCAATTGCTCAGGTTGCTGCTATTTCAGCTGCTGATCCGGAAATCGGCAAGCTGATAGCTCAAGCTATTGAAAAGGTAAGCAAGGATGGAGTTATCACTGTTGAGGAATCCAAATCAATGGGAACTCATCTTGAAGTTGTAGAAGGTATGCAGTTTGACCGCGGATACATTTCACCATATATGGTAAATGATACTGACAGAATGGTTGCTAACCTGACTGACCCTTATATTTTGATTACAGATTATAAGATTTCTAATATTCAAGAGCTTTTGCCTGTATTGGAAAAAATCGTACAAATGGGCAAACCGTTATTAGTTATTGCTGACGATATTACCGGAGAAGCTTTGGCAACTCTAGTTGTTAATAAATTAAGAGGTACATTCAACTGTGTAGCTATCAAAGCTCCTGGATTTGGAGATCGCCGCAAACAATATCTGCAAGATATTGCTATTCTGACTGAAGGACAGCTTATTTCTGAAGAATTAGGACTTAAACTGGAAAATGTAGATATTTCTATGTTAGGTCAAGCTCGTCAAGTAAAAATCACTAAAGATGAAACTGTTATCGTAGAAGGCAAAGGCAGCAAAGAAGAAATTGATAAGAGAATTTCTCAAATCAAAAATGCTATTGCTGATACTACTTCTGATTTTGAAAAAGAAAAATTGCAGGAAAGACTTGGCAAGCTGTCTGGTGGGGTAGCTGTAATTCAAGTTGGTGCTGCAACTGAAACTGAATTGAAAGAAAGAAAACTGAGAATTGAAGATGCTTTGGCTGCTACTAAAGCTGCGGTTGAAGAAGGTATTGTTGCCGGAGGCGGTACTACTTTCATTGATATTCTTCCTGCTTTGGAAAAATTGCAGTTAGAAGGCGATGAAAAAACTGGTGTTGAACTAGTTAAAAAAGCCTTGACTGAACCGGTAAGACAAATTGCTAACAATGCCGGACTTGAAGGTTCTGTAGTAGTAGAAAAAGTAAAAGAAAAAGCAGTAGGCATTGGTTTTGATGCTGCTAAAGAAGAATATGTGGATATGATTAAATCTGGTATCGTAGACCCAGCTAAAGTAACAAGAAGTGCTTTGCAAAACGCTTCCAGCATTGCTGCTATGTTCTTGACTACTGAATGTCTGGTATCTGATAAGCCAGCAGAAAAGAATGCTGCGGCAGATTTAGCCGGTATGATGCCTCCAGGAATGGGCGGCGGAATGCCTGGCATGATGTAATAAATCCCTATAAGCCTTGTTGAATAAGGGTTCTCAAGCTTGAGAACCCTTATTTGTTGCTCAATTAATATTGCAAGCTGCAAATATTTAGGGTATAATGAACATATACTAACAAAGAAATCCAAAAGCTCCTGTGGGCGCAGGAGCTTTCGGTCGAGTAAAGGAACTCGGTTTAGCCGCAAACTCTTGCTATTATATAGATTGCAAGCAAAAGTTTACTAGAAATATAGATTTTAACTGCTCCTATTTCTAGATACATCGGCTTCACCTCCTTTATTCAATTTTTAGAGCTTTGGGATGGGGGTCCCAAGGCTCTATTTGATTTTACCATAATTTATATGAAAAGTCTTTAATACTCTGATTGTCAGAGTATTTTTTATTTACCTCTTGACTTTTGACGGTCAAAAATATATAATTAAGACAGTCAAAAGTGAGGTGATGAAATGAATTCCCGAATGGGCAGGCCAACCGACAATCCTAAGCCTTATAAAATAACAATTAGGATTGATGAAAAGTGCAAGATGATTTTGGAGAAATATTGTAAACAAGAAGATATAACACAAATGGAAGCAGTTAGGCGAGGGATAAAAAAGTTGGAAACTGAAATAAAAAAATAGAACGTTGCTCCCGACCAAAGTTGCAAACGTTCTATTTATGCAGAAGTCACCTTCTATGAAATATTCTATCATATGTAGGTGCTTCTTTCAATTAAAAACTGAAAGGGGTTGTCTGTATGAACAATCTGGTAAAAATTAATAATCAAGAACTAACTATTAAAGAATATCAAGGGCATAGAGTGGTTACGTTTAAGGATATTGATAGGCTTCATGAAAGACCAGAAGGAACTGCAAGAAAGAGATTTAATGATAATAAAGAAAAGTTTATTGAAGGAGAGGATTACTATAAAATTTGTGCGTCCGAAATTCGGACTAACAAAATTATAGATTTGTCACCTAAATATCATGGAGATACAATTCTTATTACTGAATCAGGCTATCTTATGCTGGTAAAATCGCTTACTGATGATTTGGCATGGAAGGTGCAAAGAGAGTTAGTTAAATGTTATTTTAAGGTTCAGGAACAGCAGGAACTTTTTATTCCAACGACTAAAAAATATTTAGGAGAAGATGTAGCAACGGTTAAAGATGTTGCTTATACTCTGAAAAGAAGCGAACATAACATTAGATATTTACTAACTAAATGCAAAAGAAATGAGGATTATATTGTATTGAATGGCGACCAACTAGCGCATTTTAAAGAACAAAATCCAAGTGATTTTATGTTTTCCAGTTGGTTATTAGTTATTTTTAAAAGCGGTTTTAGAAAAATTTGCGATATGCTGGGAGAGTCTTTTACTAAGTATGACCTGTTTCCTATAAGGCGTTCATTTGCCAGAGCATTGGAGGAAAAATGTGTTGATGTTCCTGATAATAAAAATATTTGTTTTGCCATTGAGAATATCAGAAAAAGTATGGTTATTTTAGATGCTTTGTTGAGTATGTATGCTCGTTATAATCCTGCTGAATATCAGGAGCATTTAAAGCCTGTTATGCGTGAATTAGGTAGTAGAATTGCAGGTGATGTTTTAGGATTAGTCAATATGAAGTATAAACTGATAGATTCAAAATTTATGTAGATTTTAAGCACCTGAAAAGGTGCTTTTTCTATGCCCAAAATAGATAAGGAGGTGATAGCTTGTCACTTTCGATTATACCTTTGCAGCCAATACCTAATTATTGTTTTAAATCTAAAGTTCCTGTTGATGGGATGAATAAAAATCTAACCTTTAAGCTTACCTATAATTTAATTGCTGAATACTGGCTGCTGGAATTAAAAGACGAGCAAAACAATGTTTTATTGTCTGCTATACCATTGATTCCCGGGGAAGGTAAGGCGCTTAATATTTTAGAGCAATATTCCTATCTGCAGATAGGGGCTGCTTATATTGTGCCGGTTGAGTCAATAAATGAGGAATACCCGTCAATAAATACTTTAGGGTCTAAGTGGGCTTTAGTCTGGGGTGATACTGCTTGAGCATGGAAGGAAAATTGTTTGACCGTAAGTGGAGGATTTTAGTCAGATATGAAGATGAGGTTGCTTTAGATGTTTCAGATTTGCATTGTCTTTTTAGAGTGCAGCAGAATCCTAATGGCCAGGTTTGGACAGCGGAGATAAATATTTATAATTTAGCACCAGCAACTGAAAAAGTAATAATATTATCTAAGCATTCTGTGATTATTGAAGCTGGCTATGAGGTGCAGTATGGGACTATTTTTGAAGGGCAGGTTGTTCAGGTGTTTCGGGAGCTGGAAAATGCTACAGATTATAAACTCACAATCATAGCTATGTCGGGAGATGAATTTCTAAACCAGAATTTTTTAAATAGAAATTTGGCCGCCGGCTCAAAACCAAGGGATGTAATTAGCCTTTGTGCTTCAGATTCAGTAAAAAAGGTACAGTTAGGAAATGTATCAGAAGAATTATCTGAGCAGCAATTGCCGCGAGGCAAAGTTTTCTTTGGCGAGCCGAAAAAATATTTAAGAGACATTTCTGAAGGAAACGATGCCTTATTTTGGGTTTCGGGTGATACTTTAACCGTTAAAAAAACAACAGATCCGATAGAAGGTGAGGCCATTGTATTAACTCCAAGCAGCGGTCTGATTGGAACTCCGCAGATGACCAATGAGGGAATAGCTATTAAAAGTTTGCTTAATCCCTTAATAGTACCGTTTTCTATGGTGAAAATAGACAATAGTCTAATCAGAATACAAAAATTAAATTTAAACCCCAGCGGGCAGTTATCTCAGCAGCAATTATCCGGCAATGCTGTGTTTGATGAAGACGGAGAGTATCAAGCCTATTTAGTTACTCATTATGGAGATACGAGAGGCAATGACTGGTACACTGAATTGATTGGTATTGGACGTAATGGTAAATTGCCTTTGCCGCTGGAGAATGAGCAGCAAACAATGAAATAAGTAAGGAGGTCGGTTAAATGCTTAAGGTAAAGGAAAGGATGAGAGATGCTACTGAGCTTTTCCGCTCCCTGTCGGATAAATTAGCTTTTGACTTAAGAGTAGCCATACCGGGGATTATTCAAAGCTTTGATTATAAACGACAAACAGTTACTGTGAAATTGGCTCTCAGGGAGAGGGTTGTATTAGATGGTACTCCTGAATGGACTGAAATACCGGAGCTTTTAGATGTTCCGGTATTTATTAATTCCGGTGGGGGCTATTGTCTTACTATGCCAATAGCTCCTGGCGATGATTGTCTGGTCGTGTTTGGCGATATGTGTATTGATGGCTGGTGGCAGTCTGGAGGAGTGCAGAACCAGGTTGAGCGCAGAAGGCATGATTTGTCTGACGGATTTGCTATTGTGGGTTTTCGCAGTCAGCCGAATGCAGTGAGTAATTATTCTGCTTCCGCTGCTCAGCTGAGAAACAAGTCAGGCTCGGCCTATATTGAAATTAAGGGTGATGAAATTAATATAGTAGCTTCTGGCAATGTAAAAATTAATGGCAAAACGATTTACTTAAATTAAAAAGGAGGGTGACGGAATGCCGGGACAAACAAGATTAGGAGATAATGATACAGGTCATGATGCCTGCCCGCCAAGACCTTTGGTATCAGGCAGTCCTGATGTAATAGTTAATGGTAAAAAGGCCGGAAGAGTTGGAGTAGATAATTATGCAGCACATGGCTGTGCTGTGCATGCTCCCCATTCGGCGGTTGTGGCCAGCGGCAGCAAGACTGTTTTTATTAATGGTTCGCCGGCAGCCAGGATAGGCGATCCGGTCAGTTGCGGCAGTTCTGTAGCTGTTGGCAGCGGTGATGTTATTGTAGGAGGCTAGGAGTATGATTTATCGCAAATTAGATGCCAATGGGGATTATGTTCTGGGGCAAAATGCCAATGGGATGCTGTCTAATAAAGAAGCAGTAGCCCAGGCCATTCTAACCAGGCTGAAGCTGCTAAAAAGTGAGTGGTGGGAAGATCAGGAGGACGGGCTGCCTTTATGGCAGGAGATTTTGGGTAAAAGGAATGTAGAAAAAGCTAATCAGGAAATTAAGAAAAGAATATTGGAGACCCCTAAAGTCAAGCAGATTACAAGTTTTGAAGCGGGACTGAATAATGAAACTAGACAATATGTTTTTTCTGCGGTTGTGATAACGGAATATGGCTTAATAACTTTATCAGAGGAGGCATTAGAATGAGCTATTTTGCTCCTTATATTGATGGAACCGGGCTGCATATACCAACATATGAAGATATTCGTGATGATTTAATAATCCAGGCTAAGCAAATCTATGGGCAGGATATCTATCTTGGTAATGACAGTCAGGATTATCAGCTTATATCGGCATTTGCTTTAAAAACTTATGATACCATGCAGCTGTTGCAAATTATTTATAATAATCGCGGCCCGCAAACTGCTATAGGCAGTGCTTTGGATGGCATAGTGAAATTAAATGGGATTAGGCGTAAAGAAGCTTCTTATAGCACTTGTGTTGTGAAAGTAACTGGCGATGATGGGATTATTATACGGAACGGCATAGTCGAAGACAGTAATAATCGAAAATGGTCTTTACCTGAATTAGTAATAATAGGAGCTGACGGATACGTTGAAGTATCTGTCATTTGTCAGGAGATAGGAGCTATTGAAGCGGTACCGGGAAGTATAAGTAAAATAGTAACTCCAACTAAGGGGTGGATTAGTGTAAATAATTTAGTGCCAGCGGTGCCTGGTCAGCCTATTGAAACCGATGCCCAAATAAGGGACCGGCAGGCAATTAGTGTGGCCAATCCATCTCAAACTCTTTTAGATGGGACTATCGGTGGCATTGCTTCAGTAGAAGGAGTTAGGCGTTACAAAGTTTATGAAAATGATACTAGTATTGTTGATGAAAATGGGATACCTGGGCACAGCATCGCAGCTGTAGTTGAGGGAGGGCTGGATCAGGATGTTGCTGAACAGATTTATTTAAGGAAAGGGATTGGCGGCGGAACTGTAGGGGATATAACAGTTACCTATATAAATGCGGATAATTTGCCGGTTATTATAAGCTTTTATCGTCCTGAGTATGTAGGAATTGATATTAATTTGTCCTTAAAAAGACAGGTCGGGTATACTGCAGAAATTAAACAGCAGATTATCAATCAGATAAAGAGTTACTTAAATAATCTTGATATCGGTAATAATGTAACCGTAACTGGTGTTCTGGCTGCTATTCTTGCAGTAATATCTAACCTTTCTGCTCCGCAATTTGCTGTTGCTTCTTTAACTATTGGTTTTTCTGGGGAGCCTGCTGGGACTAATGATTTAATCTTATCATTTAAGCAGGTAGCAAGCATCGGAGAAATATCAGTGACGGAGGTGTAGGTGGTGGCTTTAATAAATACTTATCTGAAATTATTTACATCTCAACATAGAGGAAAATCAAAATTAAAAAGTTGGGCAGAGCAGTTGTTTAAAGGAAGCGATGATATTTGCGCAGTCGCTGTTTGCCTTGATAATGATTTTGATTTGGATTTGTCCGAAGGAGTCCAACTAGATGTTCTGGGTAAATTAGCAGGAATTAATAGAACTGTCAGTTTTCAGCCTGAAAGAGGGCTTTCTCCTGTTTTGGATGATGCGGTATATAGAACACTTATAAGGGCAAAGATTGCCCAGAATCTTTGGAAAGGCGATATTGCAAGTATAAAAGAGATATGGAAAAATCTTTTTGGTGAAGATATTGTTATTGAGGATAACCAGGATATGACTATGAATGTAACTTTGTTTGGGATAAAAGATGAAATGACGAGACAACTAGTTAAAAATGGTTATATAATTCCTAAACCGCAATCTGTTAGGTTGAATATTCAATATGCTGAAAAACCTGTTTTTGCTTATGACTGTGCAACTCCAACTTTAAAAGGATATGATTTAGCAACTTGGCTTGAATTAGATGAACTGCCGGCCTCTTTTGCTTATGATTTGGAGGAAGAAAAGTTAAATGGTTATGACCAGGGCAGCTTTTTATAAAAAACTAAAAGGGGATGATTTATTTGGGCAAGAGCAATTTTTTAGTATTTAATGAATCAATGAACAGCGATACCACATTTAATGATGCCGAATATGCTCAGGCTACACAGCGGCTAACCGGAGTAACTCCGGGTATAGCGCTTTCCAGGCAACATAATAAAATGTATAGACAATGGTCAGCAATGTGCAAGGCAGTTGCTGATTTTTTAGTTAGTCATGGTTTTGATGCAATGGATAATGATATCGAATCTATTACTTTAAATTTAACTGGAAGTGTAAAGAAGATATTGGGAGAAGAGGTAGCACCTATTCCAAACGAAACCATTGCTCAAATTGTAGAAAGTGAATACGTGTCATCAGAAGACGCTGTGCCTATCAGCCATAATGAAATAGACAGCGTTTTTGCAGAGTAATTATTTAAAAGGAGTGAAATATTATGTCTAAATTTTTAACATTGTCAGGCTTAGAGTATTATCATGACAAATCAAAAGGAGTATTTGTAGAAAAAGAAGATGGCAAAGGCTTATCAACAAACGATTTCACCATAGGTGAAAAAAATAAGCTTGCTGGGATTGCTGAAGGTGCGACCAAGACATTGGTAGATGATGCTTTAAGCACATCCAGCACTAATCCAGCACAGAACAAGTTGGTAACTGAAGAATTGAATAAAAAAGCTCCGTTGGCAAGCCCTGCTTTGACAGGAACACCTACAGCACCGACTCCAGATGCAAGTGTTAATGATACCCAAATTGCTACGACGGCCTTTGTACAAAGTTTGATTAACAGCAAAATTGCTGCTGCTGACGCTATGATTTTTAAAGGCACTATTGGTGCTGGGGGTACTGTGACTACTTTGCCGACAAATCACAGCACTGGTTGGACTTACAAGGTTATCACTGCCGGCACTTATGCAGGACAAACATGTGAAGTTGGAGATATGATCATCTGTCTTACTGATGGGACGGCCGACAGCGATAATGATTGGACTGTAGTTCAGACCAATATTGATGGGGTTGTTACGGGTCCTGCCTCTGCTACAGCAAATAAGGTCGCAATATTCAGCGACGCTACGGGCAAAGCAATTAAGGACAGTGGATTCACAATTGAGGCATCTGTTCCATCTGGTGCAAAGTTTACCGATACAACTTACAATGCAGCAACTACATCTTCTGATGGTTTAATGACTTCTGCAATGGTAACAAAGCTGAACGGCATTGCTGCAGGCGCAACTGCTGACAGCGCTATCACTAACGCTGAAATTGATGCTATTTTTGCATAAGGAGGGATAGATAATGGCTAAATATTTAAGCGTATCTGGATTGCAGTATTTTTACAATCAAATTAAAACTAAATTTGCTGCTGCCAGCCATTCTCATAGTAATATGAAGGGTGCAACTTCAAGTGCGGTTGGTACGGCCGGTTTAGTACCGGCACCTGCTGCTGGAAGTCAGGCGACTAAATATTTGAGAGCAGATGGTACATGGCAAGTGCCACCAGATACAAAATATACACACCCAACCTCTGCTGGTAATAAACATATTCCAAGTGGAGGTTCTAGCGGTCAAATCTTACGTTGGTCTGCTGATGGAACGGCGGCATGGGGAGCTGACGGAATTATTGGAGAAGTTAAGTGGTATGCTGGAAAAACAGTCCCAAGTGGTTATTTATTATGTAATGGAGCAAAAATATCTCGTACAACATATAAAAACTTATTTAATGTTATCGGTACGACATATGGCACTGGGGATGGTAGCACTACATTTACGCTGCCGAATTTAATTGATAAGTTTATACAAGGAGCAGCTACCCCCGGAACAGTAAAAGCAGCGGGGTTGCCTAATATAACTGGTAGTTTTACAAACAAAGGATTAGAAGTTTATAATTCCTGTGATTTAAAAGATGGAGTATTTTCTAAAACTACTTCTTCTATTAACAATTTTAATGGTCATAATACTACACAATATGCAAATTCGATTAAGTTAGTGTTTGATGCTTCCAGCTCTAACACTATTTATGGTAACAGTGACACAGTGCAGCCACCAGCTTTAACCATGCTGCCAATTATAAAATATTAAAAAGGGGGAGTGAATATGTTAGTTTATAGATATAATCCAGAAACAAACGTATTTATCAATTCAGAGCCAGCTTTATTGGATCCGTTAGAAACAGAAAAAGTTGGAACAAACATTTATCTACTACCTGCAAACTGTACTTTTACAGAACCGCCAAAAACAGATGAAGGAGAACAAGCAGTTTGGAATGGTAGTGAATGGATGATTGAAAAAATTCCAAAAGAACAGCAAGAATCCGAAATACCTGCTGAATCAGATGAGCCGATAATAATGGATACAGAGCTTATTGATCAAGAAACTATTGAAATGGCCGAAACGGTAATCGATTTGTATAGCCAAATTGAGGCACTGGAATCAAGAATAACAGTCTTGGAAGGAGGTGTTGAAAATGGCGAAAATGCTTTATAAGTACAAAGCTAAAGCCT
>JBJDXG010000097.1:0-4973 GCA_051866555.1 bacterium
ATCAGGAATTTCAAAAGGAAGATTGTTTTCGCTTGAAAATTTATTAAACTTTTCTTTAAATTCATCTGGGGTTAATCCTACAGTATATATTTTTTCATTTTGTTTTAAGTGTGTAGTTTGTACTGCAACAGGATTTTTTTCTTTGGTGCTTGTCTTTTCTGTTTTGACGACTGTTTGCGGCTGTTCTTTTTTAGTTGAATCTAATGTTACTCCTGTAAGTATAAAAGACGCAATAAAAACTACTATACAACCGATTAAATAAGGCTTATATCTTTTGTTGTCTTTCTTTTTAAAATGGTTAAAAACAATAAACCCTGTTAGTCCACAAACGCCTAAAAAACTAAAACAAAATAAAAGCGCAAAAAGATCCCCTAAAACATCTAACATAAAACCACTCCTTTGTTTTTATTTTATTCAAATTATTCTATATAAAAATACAAATCCCTACAAACATATCTAATATTACATAATAATTTCTATTTCGACAAAATAATATAATTTTAGTACATTTTACTCCGTTGGGTGTAAAAAAAGTTGATTCATATCAACCACTTCGCCGACAATTCCTTCTGTACTCTTCTGGAATATAATCTTTAAATTTATATAAAAGAAATTCTTCTGGAACGCATAGAATCTGTGCGGCTCTTATTGATCCGTATTCAAAAAGAACTTCCTTGTCTTCGTCATTTAATAATAGTAAGGCTGCAAATTCGTCGGCTTCAATTTCTAACCTGCCGCCGTTAAAAAAAGTTTTACTGCGTAAAAACATAGTATTTTCACGTGGATGTAATATTCCGTGTCCCAGCTCATGGGCGCAAGTAATTCTTTTACTTGCTTCTTCATAATCTTCGTTAATGTAAATAATTTTTTGCCGTTTATAGTAATGATAAGTGCCTCTTAATTCAGGGCCTAATTTGCATTCAATCAAGATAATATCTAACAAATCAGCTATTTCAAAAGGATTATTAGTCCGGTAGTTGTTTTTTATCTTTTCAACGATACTCTCTATGTACATAAAAACACCGCCTATTATTTACGATATTTTTTTGGCGTGAATTTTTCTTTGTTTTTTTGTCTAGCTATTTCCATTCCTATTTTCATAGCACTGAGCAAATTTTGAACAGTTTCTTCGGAAACTATTTCTCCATCTAGCATTAGTCCGTCAGCATTCATAAGACTTTCTTCAAATTTTTTTAACTCTTCTGTAATTTCTTTTTTTACTCTCTTACTTAATTCAGTTTTAGAAGATGATTGTTTTTCTTCTCTTCCAAGTAAATAATCGGTTGTTATATTAAAATAATCAGCTATTTTAGTTATCATTTCAGGGTCTGGGGTAGCTTTTTCTGTTTCCCATTTTGCTATGGCCTGTTGGCTCATTCCTAATTTTCGAGCCAATTCTGCCTGAGAAACTTTGTTTTTGGCTCTTAATTGTTTTAATCTTTTAGAAAACATATGACAACCTCCTTAATATATAAATATTATACTACTAATAGTTGTAAAAGAAAATAAGAGTGGTAAGTAAAAATAGTAGTATAAAAAACATTGACAACTACTTTAAGTAGTGATAGAATATAAACAACAAAAGGTAGTTAAAAGGAGGTGAACCAATGAGAGACAAATTAATACATTTTAGGGGAAAACGCTCACAGTTAGAGATGGCAGCTCTCTATAATGTTTCGCAGCAAGCGTGGAGTAAATGGGAAAACGGAACAGCATGCCCTTCGCCGGCAACAATGTTATTATTAGAAAAAGATTCAGGCATCCCGATGGAAGAACTTTTTTTTGATTCTTTTAACAACCTAAAGAAGTTAAAAATTCAATAAAATCAGCCTGAGAGTTATCGCGAAACCCTCGGTAATTGATTAAAGGAGGTGAAGGAAATGTTTGAGAATTTGCCGGAAATCATGACAGCAAAAGACATTGCGAAAACTTGCCAATGTAGCAAAAATAAAGTTTATGAGCTCATGAAATTATCCCCGGAGGCGGGAGGGATAAAAAGCTTTGGGGTGGGCCGTTGCGTGAGAGTTTGCAAGTTGGACTTTATCCAATGGATTGAGGCCCAGTATAAAAAAGAGGTGATTTGATTACCTTCATATTATCACGAGAGGAGGTGAAACACCATGAGTATTTCAAGACGGAAGTTAGGGGCAACTATCTATGAAAAAGTAAGATTGAGCAGGAAAATATCCAGAGAAAACGCTTGCGCAGACTTACACATGAGCAATCAGCAGCTATTTGAGATTGAAAAGGGCATGAAAATTCCGGCCCCGGAAATCGTGCTGGCAATGGCAGGCCTTTATAACTCCGGGAATATGCCAATGGATTACTGCTCGCACGAATGCCCAATAGGCAAGGTTTATCAGTTCCCGGTCAGGAAGCTTGGCCTTGCTGAGGCGGTCTTAAAACTGCTTAAAGAAATCCATGATTTGGACGAGCAGGACGTTGAAAGCGAGCTGGTTAAAATCGTTGCTGATGGCAAGGTGGACAGGCAGGAAGAAATGACGTTCATAAATCTCATGAGCGAGATTGAGGACGTTGTGAAGGGCTTTTTTGACTTAAGAAGCTCAAGCAATTATTTGAGTATAAAAAAAGCCCCCGGCTATGCAGCCAAGGGGTAAAGGAATTGATAAGGTTATTATATCAAAGATTGGAGTGAGAAGCAAATGAAAAAGAAGAGCCAAAAGTACAGAGCCTTTAAAGCTCGGCTGCGGGAAAATCGCCGCAAAGAGAAGCTGAGCCGCAGTTATAACAACAATATCGGCAGATTGGCTGCCAGCTGGGGGAGTGTAAGAAATGGAAAATAAGATATCTGATGAAAGAATGGCGAAGATTGTTGAGCTTTTGCAAGAAACGGACAGGAAGTATATGCTCCTCTTTTCTTCACCTGAAAACTTTGATTGTTTTGTTAATGGGACAGGAATTGAGATGTTGAGCCTTCTTGCCTATGGTTTAAAATGTGTTATTAACACTGTAAGCGAACAAGACAAAGCTCCATCAAAACATGAACTTTTAGCTTCATCCATTGCCACTATAAGCTCTGTAATCTTAAAAGCATGGAAAGAGGAGGAAGAGGAATGATTGCATTAAAAAAAGCTCCTGCTGGTCTGGACCACCAAGCAAGAGCAACCACAAACTTAAACCACTATTATAATAGCATATCCGAGATAGTCTTTACAAGTGGGGTACTATGCCCCGCTTGTAAAAGAGGGCATTTGCACAGTAAAAAACGCCGTAAAACCTTCAGGGTTTACACCTCTGACGGAAGCATACAATGGATGGCCAAGAAGGTCATGCGCTGTGACCGGTGCGGGCAGGAGGTTTTTCTGCCGGCGGTTGCCATGGAGCCGGTTTTTGAGGCAGCGGAGCAGGAAAGGGACGAGGATATCAACAGCCTCCCGAAGTTACAGCGGCAGCTGATAATGGATGTTATCCGGCGTGAGTTTAACCGCAGTCGAATGACGCAGCGGGAGCTTAAACTGTTAGCCGGTTTAAACAAAAACACTAACTTAAGCCTTTACCTGTCAGGCAAGCTCGTGCCGTGGGAAAGCAACCTAAAACGGCTATGCCGGGCACTCCATATAGAGTGGAGGTGGAACTAATGACAACTAAAATCTTAAGAGCTTGGGGCATGGTTATCCTTGGCCTAGGGGTGCCTTTCGGGGTTGCCCTGGGACTGGCGTTGTGCAAGTTTACCATGAGGGGCGGAGCAGTCGGCGGGGAGATACTGCTGCTGCCGATTATGATAGCTGCCATGAGCGTCACTTTTTGCTGGGGCAGGTGGAGCAGATGATTAAATATTGTGCCTGCGGTAAGCCGGCAGAGGTTAGTGGTTATTGCAAAATTTGCAGCAACCTGAGAGCGCAGTACGAAACGAAGAAGCAGAGAATAAAAGCTTTAGAAAAGGAGCTAAAAAAGCTAGAGCGTGAAAAAATTGCTCTGCTGGATAGATTAAACACAAGAGCTAACAGGCAGATGGATTTTTTAGGCGGTGGCAGATAATGAGTGAATTGGATAAAGCGGTTTTAGAGCTGCTGGAAAAAATAAATCCTTGGGTAATTGAAAACGAACCGGAAAAATGGATTGGGGGAGAAAGTAATGGGTGAAGTAGCGGTATTACATCAGCAAAACAACAGCTTATCAATTTTTGATGATATTGATATAGATTTTTTGGCGAGGACAATGCAGCGGGTAAATACGTTGCAAGCATATTTTCAAAAGGCTTTGAAGCAGGATTTTGATTACGGCATCATCCCGGGGACTAACAAACCAACCTTACTAAAGCCGGGAGCCGAAAAAATCCTCGGAACACTTGGCATAACAAGCGAATATGAGATTGTCGAAAAAATACAGGATTATGACAGGGGAGTATTTGCTTTTACTGTAAAATGCGTTTTGTCGAAGAATGGTTATAAAATAACCGAAGGCTTTGGACATTGCAATACTAAAGAAGGGAAATACCGCTGGAGATGGGTTACAGAGAAGAAATTGCCTGAAGGTACTATAACTGATGGCTTGATCAAAAGAAAAAAGACGGGCAAGTTTGGCGATTATATTGAATATCAGCTTGAAAATGACGACCCGTACACATTAACCAACACCTGCCTTAAAATGGCCAAGAAAAGGGCACAGATTGACGCAACTCTTACTGTTGCCAGCTTATCAGAAATATTTACTCAGGATATAGAGGATATGGATCTGGAAGGTAATATCGGCTCCGGGTATAATCCGGAAAATGCAGAACCAGCTAATATGATTTGTACCTTTGGCAAGCACAAGGGGCAAACATTAGGCCAAATCCTGCAAGAAGATAAGGGCTATATTGAGTGGCTGGCCAAAGAAGGGCAAAACCAAAAACTTAAAAATGCGGCCAAGCAGTTGCTGGCAAAAACAAAAAAAGAAGCTGATCAACCAGAGCCAGCAGAACCAGCAGCAACAGAAGCAGAGCATGAAGATCAATTTTTTGCTGACGATTT
>JBJDXG010000098.1:0-4938 GCA_051866555.1 bacterium
CTTTAATATATCTCATGATATCCGTACTCCTATGAATGCTATTCTGGGCTTTTCGGCTGTGGCGGAGAAGTATGTTGACAATCGGGAGCGTGTGCTGGACAGTCTGAAAAAGCTGAATCTGGCCGGAGAGCATTTGCTGCGGCTGATTAATGATGTGCTTGATATGGCGAGAATAGAAAGCGGGCAAATTACGATGAATTTGCAGGCTTATCATATCCCTACGGTCATAGCTAATAAAAGGCCTATTTTCTCTGCGGAAATTAAGAAAAAAAAGCTTAATTTTATTGTTCAGACCGATATAAAGGATGAAATTGTCTTTTTCGATCTTTTGCGGATGGAGCAAATTGAGCTGAATCTGATTGGCAATGCAATTAAATATACACCGGAGGGTGGGACTGTTTCTTATACGGTAAGACAGATTGCTTCAGAAAACGGCTATGCGGTTTATCAGGGGACGGTTAAGGATACCGGTATTGGAATGAGCAAGGAATTTTGCCGTTATGCTTTTGAAGCCTTTGAACGGGAGAAAAGCTCTACGGTGACGGGAATTCAGGGTACGGGTCTTGGTCTTGCCATCACCAAAAATCTGCTGGCTATAATGGGCGGCAGTATTTCCTGTCAAAGCGAGCTTGGCGTGGGAACTGAATTTACTTTTACGGTTCGTTTTAAAATCGGTACGGAGACTGACCTTGCGCAGGAAAATGTGATTTTGGACTATAAGCCGGATTTTAAAGGCAAGCGCATTTTGCTGGTCGAGGATAATGAGCTTAATCGGGAAATTGCCTGTGAGCTGCTTAAAAGCATGGGCTTTGAGCTGGATATTGCGGAAGATGGTGCTGTTGCTGTTGATAAGGTTATTAATTCAGGAGATTATGATCTGATTTTGATGGATGTGCAGATGCCGAATATGGATGGCTATACGGCTACCCAAAAAATACGCGGCTTAGCTGAGCCTGAATTGGCTAATATTCCTATTGTTGGCGTTACGGCTAATGCTTTTGAAAATGATCGGGAGAAAGCTCTTGCTTCCGGGATGGATGATTATTTAGCCAAGCCGATTGATTTTGCCAAGCTGATTAAAATTTTTCAATCTATTTTGTAATTGTAAAGAGAAAAAGGCGGGGATACAATCTTGGAACCATTTATCCAAGACTGTGTCTCCTTTTTATTTAGTCCAGCCATGCAGGGACAGCTCTTTCTTTAAGGAGTTATCATAGTGGCGCAATATTTGTGTCAGAGTAGCTACGTGTTCTTTTTCAATATTCATTGCGCCGCAGAAGGAGTGCTTGATGTCTTCCTCTTCTACTTCTGCAATACTGCGGTTGTAAAAATTAACAGCGTTTAATTCATCGGTTAAAGCCTTTTGGATTAATTGTATCCAGGATGGAACTGAGTTGCATTGGTCGGCAGAGGCATCTATGGCCGGACATTGGCCGTTCTTTTTCTCTTCTGCCATTTTATTTTCCGGTGCTGCGGCTTCATTTTCCGGCATGGCTGCCTCTTCTTCTGGTGCTTCAAAAGCTTTTTCTTCAATGATAAATGAATTGCTGCTTTGGCTGCATTTGACTATACTTTCGGTTAAGAGATAGTCCATAAGGTAGTTTTGCAGGTTGCAGAGAATTTGTTTTCCTGCCTGGTTTAAGAGTGCTGGGCAGTTATGTTCTTCTGCGATTCTGGTTAAAATTTCGTTGGCCTGTTCCTGCATAGCCTGCTTATATTGACAGATGAATGCTTCAGGGATTATTTGCAGGAAGAATTTAGCGAACTGTTCCATGATGGGCTGAGGGATACAGTCCAGATAATCTTCAATTGGCTGATGCTGTTCTATAAAGCATTGTAAGTGCTTAGGCAGACAATGACATCCGGTGAGTACATTCGGCAGATTGGTGTCTAAATAATCAATAATTATCAGCTCTAATTCTTCTAATAAGTGAGTTTGCAGATGAATGAGCATTTGCTTGGGATTTTGGCCGTTGATATTATGGCGGAGACGGTTTTTGTTGGCATCCCAGCCGATATTTTTAAATTGCTGGGATTGAACCTGGTCGTATTTGTTCAGCAGTGCCAGCTGATCAGCCATATGGGCGCGCTCATCATTGCTGATATGACAGATAGCCTGTTTTACTCTGTAGTCGGTGGCCTTTTGGATTATTTCTTCATAGCTTGTAATGCCCATTATTTCTCCGATGATGGAGCTGCGGAGTATTTCCAGACTTGTCTTGGTGTGGCAGCAGTTTTCAGCAGTTGTTTCTGTATATTCTATTTCTGAAACGTAGCTGATCGGTTCATTGATGATGCAGGTTGAGGTTTCGCTCATCGGAGCGGTTGCTGTATATGTTTCGGTTTCCTTAGTTGGGTATATACACATATCTGTCTTAGCTGTTTCAGGAGATTCGTTTGTAAGCGGCGGGCAGGACATGGTGCTCTCCTCTTCTTCCATACAGGCTTCTTTTAAAATTGCAGGATTAAAAATGGTGTAGTAAGGAGCGAGACGAAGTTTACCGGGCATATGAAAGACCTCCTTTTTCTGTTCTATGTTTACAATATATGCTTATTTTCTTTTATTGTGCTTATTCCTGATGAAGAGAAGGAGATTGCGTGGAAAAGACAGAATAAAAGAAAGCATAGGCAATATTTGTTTTTATAAAATCAAGAAAGTATGGATATGGTTATGTACTATGCTTATAATAATATTGTAACAGGAGGAATTGTTATGGGAAAGATTACAGAAGCAACAGTGGAGAAGGCAGGAAGCTATTTTGAAAAAAAATATAATTGCTGTGAGTCGGTATTTCATGCCTGTGCTGAGGATTTGGGACTGCCTTTAAATGATACGGTAAAGAAGATGGCAACTGCTTTTGGCGGCGGCTTTGGCGGCAGCGGGTGCAGCTGCGGCGCTTTGACCGGAGGTGTTTTAGTTATCGGTGCGCTGGAAGGGAGATGTGATCCGACTGCGGAAAGCAAGGATCCGGCTTATGCGAAGAGCAAGGAGCTGACAGAAAAATTTAAGGAAAAATTCAGCAAGACCTGCTGCCGGAGCTTGAAAAAGGAAGGCCGGACAGTTTGTAAAACTTATGTTCAGGGTGTGGTCAGGATATTGAGTGAAATTTTGTAGATAAGGAGGCTGTGCAGGTTGTCTGTTAAGTATGATGTTTTGATTATTGGCGGCGGGCCTGCCGGGTTATCTGCGGCTGTTAATTTGAGAGCCCGGGCTAAAAGTGTTTTAGTGATTGGCAATCAGGAGCATTCTCTGAAATTGCTGAAAGCTCCGCTGGTTGACAATTACCTGGGGCTGGGAGGCATTTCCGGCCGGGAGATGGCAGAAAGGTTTTTAAGACATGCAGTGGATTCAGGGGCGGAAATTATTAATGCCCGAGTCAATCAGATCTATCCTTTAAAGGAATCCTTTCAGGTTATTACTGATAAAAATACGATGTTTGAGGGTTCTGCTCTGATTTTAGCTGTAGGGACAACGACGGTTGCTTCTTTGGAACGGGAAGCAGAGCTTTTAGGCCGGGGAGTAAGCTATTGTGCGACTTGTGACGGTATGCTGTATCGTGATAAGGAGGTTGTGGTCTTAGGCTACAGTCCTCAGGGTGAGGAGGAAGCTAATTTTTTAGCTGATGTCTGCCGCAAGGTATCTTATCTGCCTTTTTACCGCGATACCGGTTTCTTAAAAGATAATATCGCGGTTATTGCAGGTAAGCCCAGAAGGATTATTGGGCAGGATAAGGTTGAGGGAATAGAATTATCTTCGGGCGATATAAGCTGTAATGCTGTTTTTATTGCCCGAGATGCTATTCCTTTAGAACAGCTTTTGCCGGGTCTTGGGCAGGAAGGAAGATTTATCGGAGTGGATCGCCTGATGCGGACTAATCTGCAAGGTGTATTTGCAGCCGGTGACTGTACCGGCTTGCCGCATCAGATAGCTAAGGCGGTTGGCGAGGGTCTGACTGCTGCTCTTAGCGCGGCGAAATATTTAGAAGAAAAACAAAAGGGGTGAAAGAAATGACGGAGATTAATGCAGAAAATTTTGAAACTGAGGTTCTTGATTCTCCTCTTCCGGTTTTGGTTGATTTTTGGGCGGTTTGGTGCGGTCCTTGCCAGATGATCGGCCCTATTGTTGAGGAATTGGCGGCTGATTATGCCGGCAAGCTTAAGGTGGTTAAGGTGAATGTTGATGAAAATCAGGCTCTGGCAGCCAGATATCAGGTTATGAGCATACCTACCCTGCTTTTATTTGAAAATGGCAAAACGGTGAAACAGATGATGGGTTATCAGCCGAAGGAAAATCTGGTAGCTTCTTTGGCAAGTTACATTAGTTAAGGTAAGGCTGTACATTTGTACAGCCTTTTTCATGGGTTGGAAAAAAAGGAGGATTTTTTATGTGCGTTGCACCGATTGGGAAAGTTTTAGAGATAAATAACGGCAAGGGTCTGTGCGATTTTGAAGGGGTAAAAAAGGAAGTTACTTTGATGCTGCTGCCGCAGGCTAAAATTGGGGATTATGTAGTTGTGCATGCCGGATATGCAGTTCAGATAGTTAAGGATTATAAGAAGCTTTTGCAGGAAATGGTTACCCGCAATGTGCAGGGAGAACGTCTTTTAGCCTTGATTGCGGAGGAAAATGCCAAATTCGGCCATCAGGAGCTGAAGATAATGAATTTCTGCGGTACTCATGAATACAGCATTGTTAAATATGGCCTTCGGGAAATATTAGCTGATAATATCCGTTTGATAGCGGGACCCGGCTGTCCGGTATGCGTGGTGCCGGAGGAGGAGATTATGACGGCCTGGGCTCTCTTGGAAAAGGAGGATGTTATTTTAACTACCTATGGCGATATGTACCGGGTGCCGACGGCTAAAGGAGCTTTAAAGGATGCCAAGGCACTGGGCTATGATGTCAGGGTCGTTTATGGGGTTGATGAAGCGGTTAAGC
>JBJDXG010000099.1:0-4909 GCA_051866555.1 bacterium
GCACAACCATGCGGGTTCAGGGTTTGTTTAAACTCTATCAACTGTTAAAGTCCCGACTTAAATATGAAATAGTGATAACATGTAAATATATAAAAATAAAAAACTGGAAGGTGAAAAATTGATGAAATATGTTGCACACAAGAGGGAGGAAGATGGAAAATTACAAACTGTTAAGGAACATTTAACCGGTACAGCTGAATTAGCCAGAGAGTTTGCCGAGACTTTTGGCTGTGGTGACCTGGGAGAATTATCAGGACTTTTTCACGATATTGGAAAATATTCGGCTGATTTTCAAAAACGTATTTTGGAGAACGGGCTTTTATGTGATCACTCAACTGCCGGAGCAAGAGAAGTGGTTAAAGATAATCCCATGGGCAGAATGTTGGCTTATTGTATATCCGGTCATCACGGAGGACTGCCCGACGGAGGAAGTGAATCAGATCAGGGAATGGAAGGAACTTTATGTGCTAAGCTCTGTGATAAAAAAATAATTCCCAATTATGAAGCTTATTTGCAGGAAGCTGATTTGGAAAGGATAAATTTTTTAAAAAAATCTATTCCTGCTTTAAAATTTTTACCGGAGTACAAAAGAAATAATAAAAAAGTAAATAGAGAAGGATTTACTTTATCTTTTTTAATAAGAATGCTCTATTCTTGCTTAGTTGATGCTGATTTTTTAGATACAGAAAAATTTATGCATGCTGGAAAAATTAAAAGAGGTTTAAACTATTCCTTTCAAAGTATGTATGATAAGTTAAATAATCATTTGACTAATTTAGTAAATAACAGTCCTGAAACAGAGGTTAATCGAAAAAGAAAAATGATTCTGCAAAAATGTCTTGATAAAGCGGATGGAGAAAAGGGTTTATATACTTTGACAGTGCCGACAGGGGGAGGAAAGACATTATCTTCTTTGGCTTTTGCCTTGAAGCATTTGTTAAAACATAATTTTGAGCGGATTATATATGTTATACCTTATACAAGTATTATCGAACAGAACGCTAAGATTTTTGCTGATATATTAGGCAAAGAAAATGTTCTGGAGCATCATGCTAATTTCGATTGGGATTTTGTTAAAAATGATGAAGAAATTATCTATGATATTAAAAAATTGGCTACGGAAAATTGGGATATGCCTGTCATTGTTACTACTAATTGTCAGTTTTTTGAATCTTTATTTGCTAATAGATCTTCTAAATGCCGCAAATTACATAACATAGCCAACAGCATTATCATTTTTGATGAGGTACAAATGTTTCCTTTGCGTTACCTTATTCCATGTATAGAGGCAATAACTGAGTTGATTCATATGTATGGCTGTACGGCAGTTTTATGCAGTGCTACTCAGCCGGCTTTAGAAGAAAGATTTCACCCTGATTTAAAGATAACAGATATATATGAAGATCATCAGGAGCTGTACAGCTCTTTGCGCAGAACTGAAATTAAAAATGAGCAGCAGTTAAGCGATTCTGAATTATTACAAAGAATTGCTAGTTATGAGCAATGTCTGGCAATTGTTGATACCAGACGTCAGGCTCAGGAATTATTTACGGCGATGGATTCTGAGGGCAGCTTTCATTTATCCACTTTAATGTGCGGTATGCACAGGAAAAATGTGCTGGATGAGATTAAACGGAGATTAAAGTCAAAGCAAACTTGCCGCGTGATTTCTACTCAACTGATCGAAGCAGGGGTTGATGTTGATTTTCCGGTCGTTTACCGTGCTTTAGCCGGAATTGATTCTTTAGTTCAGTCTGCTGGAAGATGCAATAGGGAAGGAAATAGTGCTTTGGGCACGGTCCATGTTTTTATTCCGGAGAATAAATATACTAAAGGTCGTACTGATGATATGAAGCGGCCAATTGAGACTACTAAAGAGATAATGACTATGTATGAAGATATTTTAGCACCAGAGGCTATAAAAAGCTACTTTGAAAAGCTGTATTTTTTTAGCGGAGAAAAAAATTTAGATTTCAAAAAGATTTTTTCGCGTTTAAATGACTTGGATTATAAATGTCTGGTTCCTTTTAAAGCAGCAGCTAATGATTTTAAGTTGATTGAGGAAAATACTATAGGAGTTATTATTCCTTATGATGCTAAAGCTGTTGAATTAATTAGTCAATTAAAGAGTTCTAAATTTATAAAATCGATTTTACGTTCTTTGCAATTATATACAGTTAATATTTATGAAGCTGAATTCAGGGCTTTGGCAGATAACAATAAAATTGATTTAGTTAAAGATAAATTTGTTGTGCTGAAGAGCATGGAGGATTATGATCTGCAAAAAGGATTAATTATTCCTAAAATTGAGAGAGGAATTGGCTTTTTTTATTAGAAATGAATAAATATAGATTGCTTGAGGATTATAGGTTGCCTCTTATTAACCTAAATTTTATTGTATAAGGAAAAAAATATGGGATATGGAATTAAAGTAAAAATTTCTGGAGAATATGCTTTGTTTTCGCGCTTGGATATGAAGACGGAACGGGTGAGCTTTGATGTGATAACTCCTTCTGCTGCCCGCGGAATTTTAGAGGCTGTATTTTGGAAACCGGCTATCAAATACCATATTGATAAGATTCATGTCTATAATGAGCCGCAGTTTACTAACCTTAGACGTAATGAAGTGAGCGAAAAGATTATGTATGGTGATATGCTGAAGCTGATGCAAAATAAATCGGCTAAGACTTATTTATGCACTAAAGATATTATTCAGCAAAGGTCAGCTCTTATTTTAAAAAATGTTTGCTATATTGTTGAAGCTCACTTTGTTATGACTGATAAAGCTGGAGAGAGGGATACTGAGGAAAAGCATTATAATATGATTTTGCGGCGTTTGCGTAAGGGACAGTGCTATCATCAGCCTTATCTTGGCTGCCGTGAATTTCCGGCTAAAGTAGAAATTGTAGAGGATGATGTACCAAAAAGCGGTTTGGCTGGCAAAAGAGATTTAGGCTATATGCTTTATGATCTTGATTATTCTGACCCCGAAAATATAAGTCCTATGTTTTTCAGAGCAGTAATGAATGATGGGATTATTGATTTAACTAATGTGGAAATCAGGAGGTGATAAAAATGATTTTGGGTTCACTGGTCAATTACTATAACCTTTTAGCTGAAGATGGACAAAGCGATATACCGCGCAGGGGGTATAGTGAGGCTAAGGTATCTTATGCTCTAAATTTATCTGAGGCTGGAGAATTGTTAAATTTGATTCCGTTAAAGGTATCAGATTTTAAAGGTAAAAAAATGATTCCACAGGTGTTTATTGTTCCAGAACAGAAAACTCGTACTTCTGGAGTAAATCCTTATTTTCTTTGTGATAATTCGCAGTATATTTTAGGATTTAACAACAAAAAAGTAATTGAAAAAAATAAATTTGATGCATGTAAAGCTTTTCATGAAAAAATTTTGCAGGATACATATGTGCCGGAGGCAAAGGCTGTTCTGAGATTTTTTAATAGCTGGGATATGGACAAGGCTCAAGAACATTCTGCTTTAGAGCAGTATTTAGATGATATTTATAAGGGTGCTAACTTTATTTTTAAATTAACAGGCAAAAATCAATATTTGCATGATAATAAGGAGATTATTGCCGCTTGGTTAAAATATCTGGGAAGTCAGGAAAAAGGAGTTAAGGGTATTTGCTCGGTGACTGGAGAAAAGAAAGCTATAGCCAGACTTCATCCTCTGTTAAAAGGGATAAGAGGAGGGAAATCCACAGGTAATTCTTTAGTATCATTTAATGCTTCAGCCTATGAATCTTATGGTTGTACTCAAGGATTTAATGCTTCTGTTAGTGAGGATGCTGCTTTTGCTTATGGTACAGCCTTAAATCGTTTATTGGCTGAAGAAGAATATAAGCTGTATTATAGTGACAGTACAGTGGTTTTCTGGGCTAACAGCAGAAAACCTGTTTACCGAGGTTTGTTCAGCAGTATGTTAAAAATGGAAGAACCACAACAGGAAGAAGAAAAAGTTGATTGCCAAAAAAGAGAAGATATAAAAAACATCTTTAAAAAATTATATGCAGGAATTGCCGGAGATTATGCAATTGATGAAAAGACAGATTTTTTTATATTAGGCTTGTCGCCTAATGCAGCTAGGGCTTCTGTTCGTTTTTTTATTAAAAACAGTTTTAAGAATATAATGGATAATGTTCAAAAGTATTATGAAGATCTTTTGATTGAAAAGCAGTCTCCTAAAAATATGGACTTAATTCCTTTATGGAAGGTATTAAGTGAAACCGTATCTTCAAAAGCTACGAAGAAAGAAGTTTTGCCAGCTTTAGGCGGGGCGGTTTTTAGAGCGATGATAGAAGGAAGACCTTATCCGGAAATACTTTATTACAATATTATGCTGCGGATTCGCTGTGAAAAGGAAATTAATTACTATAAGGCGGCTATTATTAAGGCTTATTTATTAAGAAAAAATAGTTTGTCATCAGAACAAAAGGAGGTATTAACTATGTCGTTGAATGAAAACAGTGAAGATAAGGCTTATGTATTGGGAAGAATGTTTGCTATTTTGGAAAAGGCTCAGTTAGATGCAAATAAGGGGATAAAATCCACCATAAAGGATCGTTATTTTGCTTCTGCCTGTGCCAGTCCGGCCAGTATTTTTCCAGCTTTATTAAAATTAGCTAATCATCATATTGCTAAAGCTGATTATGGCTATAAGAATGATAAAAATCTTACTGATGTTATGGAAAAATTAAATGTTGACGATAATCCTTTTCCTAAACGTTTGTCGTTAATTGAGCAGGGGATTTTTATGTTAGGCTATTATCATCAAAAAAATAATCTTTATCCTAAGAAGGAGGAAAATTAAATGAGTGAAGTAGTAAAAAACAGATATGAATTTAGCATTTTGTTTGAGGTGGAAAATGGGAATCCGAATGGAGATCCTG
>JBJDXG010000100.1:0-4835 GCA_051866555.1 bacterium
TACATGATTCCTCCGTTTTCTACAAACATACCGCCAAGTCCGGCATCAGCCCATTCCTCCGGAGTTAAGCCTTCTGTCAATTGATAAACCATAGTTGCTACCATTTCTAAGTGGCCTAATTCTTCTGTTCCTATATCAGTTAAAATAGCTTTAGCTCTGCTGGTTGGGGCGAAATAACGCTGGTTAAGATATTGAAGAGAAGCTGATAATTCGCCATTAGGACCGCCTAATTGCTTTTTAGTAGAATTTTATTTAATTAATTTTTGTACCTGAAAAAATAATTCCGGTGTAATAATAGAAGGGTGAGTATCAGCTATTTTTATGCTGCGCCATTTAGTTATGCCAATGTAGGTTTCATTTTTTAAGATATATTTAATCGTTCTTCCCTCAAAATAACAATTATTTTTAGTTTTTATGCCTGAGCGGTTAAGTTTACCGGCAATAACAGATGGTTTTATCCTTTTTAATGCTTCATTAAATATCCATTGTATAATTTTTGCTTCTTCAGGACAGGGAATGAGCTGATTATTTTCAACATAGTATCCCAGGGGAGGTCTTGTCTGCAGTCCTCCGCGGTAAGCTTTTTCGGTCATCCCTTTTAAAACCTCTTCCGATAAATTAAGGGAATAATATTCAGCCATGGCTTCTAACATTGATTCTAATATAATTGAAAATTTATCATCCTCCAGCCTTTCGGTTATACTGATAACTTTGATGTTACATTCTTTTTTTAATAGTGATTTATAGATTACACTGTCTTCACGGTTTCTCGCAAAGCGATCAAATTTATGCACTAAAATCAGATTAAACGGAGCAGGCTTTTTTTTAGCATTTTCAATCATTTTCATAAATCCCGGTCTTTTTTCCGCTTTGCGTCCGGAATAGCCTTCGTCAATATAAATATGCTTATGCTCTACCTGAATATTGTGGTTTTTAGCATAAAGCAGCAAAGATTTCTTTTGAGCCTCCGGACTGAATTCAGATTGATCATCTGTGCTGACTCTAATATACAGAGCAGCCTTCATGTAATCACCTCTTATTCATATTTACAATATTTAATAAAATTAAATCCATCATTGCTTATCAAGTAAATTTTTTGTAAAATAGTATTATTGTAATTTATTAGGTATATAATAAACAATAAGCTTTTTATGGGGGTAAAATAATGAAATTTATTAAAATAAGTATTACGATGATTGTTTTATTGATATTACTGACTGGTATTCCAGTGTATGCTCAGTCATTAAGCAATATAACAGCTAAATCTGCTGTTGTTATAGAATATGAAACAGGAAAAGTTATTTTTGCTAAAAACAGCGAGGAAAAAAGAGCTCCGGCCAGTACAACTAAAATTATGACAGCTTTAGTTGCCTTAGATGAAATGGGTGATCAGCTTGATATCTTAGTTCCGACCAGTGAAAAAGCAGCAACAATAGGAGAGTCTTCCATTTGGCTGGTCAAGGGAGAGGTTTTATCATTAGAGGATATGCTGTATGGCTTATTGTTGAATTCCGGCAACGATGCTGCTGTAGCTATTGCTGAAAAAATAGGAGGTTCTGAAGCAGGCTTTGTGCAGATGATGAATGCTAAGGCCAAGTCATTAGGAGCCAAAAACACCCATTTTGCTAATCCTAATGGTTTGCCTAATAAAGATCACTATACTACGGCTGCTGATTTAGCCAAAATTACTCGGTGTGCTTTGCATAATCCTATTTTCAGTTCCATTGTAGCCACTAAAACCAAGGAGATTATCTGGGAAAATCATGAGTGGAATCGTCAGCTGATCAATACCAATAAACTGCTTTGGCATTTAGATGGGGCTAATGGAGTGAAAACCGGCTATACTGAGGATGCCGGACATTGCTTGGTTTCTTCAGCTAAAAGAGGTGATCAGCAGTTTATCTGTGTAGTATTAAACAGTGCAAATATTTGGGAGGACTCTAAAAATTTACTGGAATATGCTTTTGCTAATTATAAGAAAGTTGATCTGTATGATAAAGGACAGGCGGTTGCTGAGGCAAAAGTGGATTCCGGTCTGGAAGATAAATTAAAGCTTATAACTCAGAATAAGGTTAGTGTAGTTGTGCCTAAGGATAATAAGCAGAAAATAAAAAAGAAGTTCTTGATTAAGGAAAATAAAAAAGCAGCTCCCATAAAAAAAGGTGAGGTCATTGGACGAATGGATATATTGTTGGATGGTAAAATTATTTCTCAGGAAAACTTAATGGCTGATCGTGATGTACATTCTAAAACTTTAATGCGTTCTTTTATTAATCAATTTTGGGGCTTGTTTTGTTTTATGATTAAAAATTTTGGTTAAGCAGGATTTTGTAAATTAATAGCGAAAATTTTACTAGACAAATTAATTAAATTAAGGGAGGAAAATAAAGTGAAAAAAATAATTATTTTTTCTTTACTGGCTATTTTGGCATTTTGTCTGCCGGTTTTAGCTGAGGAAAAGAAAGTAGCTGCTGAAACTGATTATATGATTTTTAAATATGAAGCATATGATCAGGCTAAGGTAGGAGAGAAGATTTTTGCAGTAGAGGTGTATGGAAAAGAATCAGGAAAAAGAATCAGCCGTGAGGAATATATTTTTCAGGGCATGAATGAGAAAGGAATAGTTTTGGATAAAGAGTATAATGGTACGGCAATGAGAACTGTTACAGATGAAACTATTCCTGTCGATAAGGATAATAAAGGAACATATTCTATTAAATTAACTAATAAAAAAACTTTAGTGCTCACATTGCAGGGAAGTGCTAAAAAGCTGTTCTTATTTAATTTAAAAGATTAGAACCACATTTAGTGGTTCTTTTTTATCGGATAACATTATTGCAAAAGAGGTGAACAGTTAATGTTGGAAAGGCTGCAAAAGGTATTAGCCCAGGCTGGTGTTGCTTCCAGAAGACAGTGTGAAGTTTTGATGACCGAAGGCAAGGTTAAGGTGAATGGGAGTGTAGTGACAGAGCTGGGAACGAAGGTGGATCCGGAAAAGGATGTAATTGTGGTTCATGGGAAGCCTCTTTCCCTGAAAGAAAAAAAGGTTTACTATGTTTTAAATAAACCGGCCGGTTATATAAGTTCAGTAACTGATCCTCAGGGAAGACCAACTGTAATAGATCTTTTCTCTGGAATCAGTGAAAGAATTTATCCTGTGGGCAGGCTTGATTATGATACAGAAGGGCTGTTATTGATTACTAATGATGGTGAGCTGACCTATGGTCTGACTCATCCGAGCAAGAAGATTAATAAGGTTTATCATGCCAGAGTAAAAGGAGTTCCCAGTGTTAATAAATTATTATGGTTAAGTAAAGGTGTGAAATTGGATGATGGTCTTACAGCTCCGGCCAGAGTAGATTTTTTAGGCATGCATAAGGGCAATGGGCTGTTGGAAATCGAAATCCACGAAGGAAGAAATCGTCAGGTAAGGAGAATGTGTGAGGCTGTTGGCCATCCGGTTTTATATCTGAAGAGGATTCAGCTTGGCTCAGTTAAACTGGGTAGTCTTCCTTTAGGTCAATTTCGCAGCTTGAGTGGCAATGAATTGCGTTCTTTACGAAATTTATTGCGTGAGTAGCAGGAGTTTTATTATTATCAGAGAATAATTTTTATAGAACTGTTAGGTACCGCTTGGTTTAAAAGGGAAGTTCGAGAGCAATTCATATTGCTTAACGACACAGTCCCCGTTGCTGTAAGCAGTTAGGTTTTCAACGGTAACCACTGAATAATTTTGTTATTTGGGAAGGGTTGAGATACCGATGAGCTGTAGTCAGAAGACCTGCCTGGCAGATACCAGATTATCCTTCGGAGGAGAGGAAATGGTTAAGGATAGTCATGTCTAAAAGCCTTAGCCTGTTTATGGTTAAGGTTTTTTTATGCAGTTAGGAGTGAACAACAATGGCTAGTAATTTATTTCTTGTCTTAGGCGGTACCAGAAGTGGAAAAAGTGATTTTGCCGAAGAACTCGCAGCTTCTAAAGGAGAAAAAGTCTTGTATATAGCTACAGCTGCCTGTTTAGATGAAGAAATGGAAAGAAGGGTAAAAAAGCATCGGGCGAACAGACCTGATAAGTGGGATACGATTGAAGAACAATTAAAGGTAATAGATGTTATAAAGCATAATGCTGTAAATTATGATGCCATTTTATTAGATTGTCTTACCTTATTTATTTCTAATATGATGTATAGCAGATCAATTGATGACTATGGTCAATTGGAGCAGGAGATTTTGCAGAAGATTTCTCAATTAGCAGAGCAGGCAGAAGAATGCTGCTGTCCGGTAGTTATTGTTTCAAGTGAGGTAGGCTTAGGCTTGGTTCCGGATAATTCCTTAGGGCGCTTATATCGCGATATACTGGGCAAGGCTAATCAGATTCTAGCTGCTAAAAGTAAGAAGGCTTATTTAGTAGTTGCCGGCATTCCCATATCTTTGAAGGATTTACAGCAAAAATTAAAGGAGGGTATATAACTATGAAGGATAAAAGAATAATGTTTCAGGGTACAAGCTCAAATGTTGGCAAAAGTATTTTAGCGGCTGCTTTTTGCCGGATTTTAAAGCAGGATGGTTATAAGGTTGCTCCGTTTAAATCACAAAATATGGCTTTAAATTCCTTTGTGACCAAGGACGGAGGAGAGATTGGTCGGGCTCAGGGAGTACAGGCTGAAGCGGCAGGTGTTGAAGCAACCATAGACATGAATCCGGTATTACTGAAGCCTAAAAAGGACTCAGTAGCTCAGGTAATTGTCCATGGACAGCCAGTAGCTGACCTTACGGTAAAGAACTATATTAAATATAAACCTACAGCATTGGAGTCTATTAAACAAAGCTTAGAT
>JBJDXG010000101.1:0-4832 GCA_051866555.1 bacterium
TTATCAATTCTCTGCATCGGCTTATTAGTAGGGATAACCACTACCTCAAGCCCATAAATCTGCACAAATTCATCCTCTTCTGTTTTAGCCGTTCCGGTCATCCCGCTCAGCTTTTTATACATTCTGAAATAATTTTGGAAGGTTATGCTCGCTAAGGTCTGAGATTCATTTTCTATTTTCAGTCCCTCTTTAGCTTCTATCGCCTGATGCAGACCATCGCTGTAACGGCGTCCCTCCATCAAACGGCCGGTAAATTCATCGACAATGACTACCTTGCCGTCCATAACCACATAATCCTTTTCCCTTTTCATCAAAGCTTTAGCTCTTAAAGCCTGATTTAAGTAATGCACCAGATCCATATGAATATCTTCATATAGATTGTCAACTCCCAGCATCTTTTCCGTCTTGGCTACACCGGCCTCAGTAATGCTGACTGCATGAGCCTTTTCATCAACCTGATAATCCTCCTCCGGTCTTAACCGTTCCACCAGACGGGCAAAGCTGTAGTAAGTCGAAGTAGGCTTATCGCCAACACCGGAAATAATCAGAGGCGTTCTCGCCTCATCGATCAAAATACTGTCAACCTCATCGACAATGGCATAATTAAGAGGACGCTGCACCATTTGCTCCTCACTGTAAACCATATTATCCCTTAAATAATCAAAGCCAAATTCATTATTCGTCCCAAAAGTAATATCAGCATTATAAGCAGCCTTTCTCTCCTCATAATCAGTTTCATGCAGAATAAGACCAACCTCTAAGCCTAAAAAGCGATAAATCTGTCCCATCCACTCACTGTCACGCTTAGCCAGATAATCATTGACAGTAACTATATGCACTCCCTTGCCGCTTAAAGCATTCAGATAAGCAGCAGAAGTCGCCACCAAAGTTTTTCCTTCCCCAGTCTTCATCTCGGCGATCTTACCTTCATGAAGAGCAATTCCACCCATTAACTGAACATCATAATGTCTCATGCCCAAGACCCGGCCGGCTGCTTCCCTGACTACGGCAAAGGCTTCCGGCAAAATATCATCCAGACTGGCCCCAGCCTTTATTTTAGCCTGAAATTCAGCCGTTTTCGCCCTCAGCTCCTCATCAGTCAACCCGGCAATTTCTGATTCATAAGCATTTATCCCGGCAACTATAGCAGTTAAACGTTTGAGCTCTTTTCCATTAGGATCACCTAAAAGCAATTTTTTTAAGCCTTTTAACAAAGTTATGTCTCCCTTCTTGATTAAAACCTCTTTGGCATAAAATTCCCAATTTGATATTATATTATAGCATTTTTCTTATCTTTGAGCAAATTCTTTGCCCAAACACAAAGTCTTAGCACATAAAAAACGGTACAGCCGATAAACTGCACCGTTTTCTCTCCTAATTCATTTTAAAATTCAGGCTCGATCAAACCGAAATTGCCATCCTTTCTCTTATAAACCACATTGACCTCTTCTGTATCAGCATTAAAGAAAACAAAAAAATCATGTCCAATCAGATTCATTTGCATCACTGCTTCTTCAGGATCCATCGGTTTAATAGCAAAACGCTTGGTTTTTACCAATTTGGCAGGCTGATCATTTTCCAAAGCAGGTACATCAGGTCTGACCAAGGACTTTTTAGATAGACGATTTTTATATTTTCTAATCTGTCTTTCAACCTTTTCTACTACCAGATCAATTGATGCATACATATCGTCATTAGATTCTTCACCACGAAGAATGATTCCGCTGCCGTTAACAAAAACGGTAACTTCAACAATATGCTTATCCTTTACTACGCTTAAAGCTACAACCGCTTCTGAAATGTTTTCAAGATACCGTGATAAACGTCCTACCTTTTCTTCCACATAGTCATTTAAAGCAGGAGTTACCGCTACGTTCTTTCCTCTGATTGTTATTTGCATACAATCAACCCCTTTACCGTTTGTTGATATATATATTAGACTTTCAGCCCCAATAATCCTGCTGTTTTTAACAAAAATTTTACAAACAGTTTATAAAATCTTGCTTAAAAAGCTCTTAGTCCGCTCATGCTGCGGATTGCCAAAGATATCTTCCGGTTTGCCTTCTTCTACCACAACGCCGCCGTCCATGAATACAACGCGGTCGCCTACCTCGCGGGCAAAGCCCATTTCATGGGTCACGACCACCATCGTCATCCCTTCCTGAGCCAGCTGCTTCATAACTCCCAGAACCTCACCTACCATTTCAGGGTCAAGAGCTGAGGTCGGCTCATCAAACAGCATAACCTTAGGCTTCATAGCCAAAGCACGGGCAATAGCTACTCTCTGCTTCTGTCCGCCGGAAAGCTGGTCAGGATAATTATCCGCTTTATCAGCCAAACCTACCTTAGCCAGCAATTCCAGAGCAGTCTTTTTAGCCTCCTCCTTGCTTATCTTCCTTACCTTTAAGGGGGCTAAGGTTATATTGTCCAAAACAGTCATGTGAGGGAACAGATTAAAGCTTTGAAATACCATTCCCACCTCGGCTCTTATTTCATTGATATCCACGCCTTTGTCATGAATCTTGATGCCATCAATGGATATTGTTCCCTCCTGGAAATCCTCCAAAGCATTTAAGCAGCGCAGAAATGTACTTTTTCCAGAGCCGCTGGGACCGATTACTACTACAACCTCACCGGGAGAAACATGATTATCCACTCCCTTTAAGACTTCTAATGAGCCAAAACGCTTATGTAAATTTTCTATTTTAATCATGATTGTTTTTTTCTCCTTTCCCAATAGGCAACAACTCTCGACAGAGTCATCGTCATAATCAGATAAAACAACGCTATCATAATCCAGATTTCAAACGGCTTATAGCTGCGCCCAATAATCAGCTGCCCTTTACGGGTCAATTCCTCTAAAGTTATAACCGATACTAAAGAAGAATCCTTCAGCAAAGCAATAAATTCATTGCCTAAAGCCGGCAGCACCCGCCGAAAAGCCTGCGGCATAACAATATAAGTCATGGTCTGAATATAGCTGAGACCTAAAGACCGTCCTGCTTCACTTTGCCCCACATCAATTGATTGTATACCCCCGCGGACGATCTCAGCAACATAAGCACCGCTGTTGATACTCATAGCAATAACTGCCGACCAATAGGCTTCCATAGAGATATCAAATAATTGCGGTGTGCCGAAATGGATCAAAAATAATTGTACCAAAAGCGGCGTTCCCCTGATAAACTCGATATAAACAGTGGATATCGCTATCAGTATCTTAGACTCAGAAGACCTGAATAAGCCTAAAACCAAGCCGATCAACGTTCCAACAAATACAGATACCACAGTAATCTGAACTGTAAGCATAGCTCCGGTCAATAAAAACGGTATCGAATTAAGCATCAAACTAAAATCTAAATGCAAGCCCAGTCCCTTCTCTCCTCTTTTTTTACAAAAAGTATGCGTAACACTAATGTGTTACGCATACTTCACTTCTTCGTGATTATTTTTCGCCAAACCATTTAGCAAATATTTCGTCATACTTGCCGTTTTCCTTTATTTTTTTCAAAGCAGCGTTCATTTTTTCTTTTAATTCTTTATCTTCCAATCTCATACCAAAGCCAAATTGCTCTACGGTCAGATAATTATCCAGGATTTTAATTTTGCCAGGATTAGACTGATGGTACTCAAAGATAACCGGCACATCAGCTACTACTGCCTGCACCTGATCGTTTTCCAAAGCAACAAAGGCATCTGGAATAACATTAAATCTCTTAATTTCCTGAGCATTCTTCAGCTTTTCTGTAGCTGCCAGGTCTCCGGTAGCATTCATCTGTACCCCTATTTTTTTACCGGCCAAATCAGCAGGCTGTTTTAAAGTATCAGCATTTTTAGCTGCTACTGCAATCGCCTGTCCGGAGTCAAAATACGGATCAGTAAAAGCAATGCTTTTCTTTCTTTCTTCAGTAATAGTCATTGCTGAAGCTATAATATCAATCTTTTTGTTTAACAAAGCTGGAACAATTCCGTCCCAAGCAGTATCTTGATATTCCACTTTATAACCTGCTTCCTCAGCAATAGCATTGATCAAATCAACATCAAAACCAGTAATCTCATTTTTATCGTTGCGGAATTCAAATGGTTTATAAGCACCATCGCCGCCAACGATCAAAGGCTTATCGCCTTCTGCTGCCTTCTGTGCCCCGCAGCCCATCAAAGCTATAGCCACAAAACAGCATACCAAACCTAAAACTATTAACTTTTTCACGCTTAATCCTCCTTTATCTCTATGTTCACTATATCATAATTATACAATACATAGCAGTATTAAGCAAGAGTTTCCCGAAAAACAAAAAAAGCTCGGAAAATCCGAGCTTTAGTCCTATCTCATTTCTTGGAAGCACTCTCTGCAATAAACAGGTCTATCTTCTTTAGGTTGGAAAGGAACCTTTGTTTCTTTTCCGCAGTTTGCACAAATTACATCATACATTTGACGGCTTGAAACTCTTTCGCCATTATTTGCTTTTCTTGCCATACGACATGGTTTGCATCTAACTGGTTCATTAGTAAAACCTTTTTCAGCATAAAATTCTTGTTCACCAGCTGTAAATACGAACTCCGCACCACATTCTTTGCAAGTAAGCGTTTTGTCTTCAAATACCATTGAATAAAATCCCCCTTAAGCCTTAGCCAATTATTAATCCGGTATGTACCGAACTTCTTATAATACATTATACCTTTAAAGCCAGAAAAAAGCAAGAATTTTTCAAGTAAAAACTTATTTAATCAGCCTTATTCACCAATAAGCTTTACCTTCTTTCGCCAGAAGGCTATACCGTATATCTGCATGAGCTTAATCCCCTCAAACTCAGCCATATATTCTTTCCTCT